>JAJFMA010000214.1 GCA_021772415.1 Chlamydiota bacterium | reverse complement strand
GGTCCCCAATGTCTAGACCAAAAAGTGTGACTGTTACCTATCGCGTTCATCTACAAAACCTAGCGCCCAAGTTTTACGCTGGATCTAGCCTTTACCAAGGAAATTCTTGACACAACGCCAAGAAGGCGGCACCTTCAAGGTATGAAGATTGCTTGGCCAGTATTCGTGTTAGACGGAGGACACACAGGTATTGCGACTTATGTTCGCAGTATGCTGTCTGCTTTGGGACGTCTGGATACAGAAAACGACTACGAAGTGCTTCTGCCAGAAACGGCGGTCGGCTACCTGCCGAAGCTCGCAGAGAACTTTCACATACGTCCGTCCTCGGGAGTATCTGAGCATCCTCTCTTGAGCATCGCGTGGCACAACAGTCTTCTGCCTCTATATGCGGAACAAAGGGGCTACGACCTTGTCCATGTTCCTAGTATTCGCAGGATTCCTTTAGTTAAGCGTTGCCCTCTAATTGCGACTGTCCATGATATGGCGCCTTTTGCCCTATCGCATAAATATAGTCGCTCTAGAACCTTTTACCATACGCAAGTCCTTGCACGTGTGATCCATCGCTGCGATCGCATCATCACTATCAGCCAGTACACCAAAGGTGATATCACGCGCTACACAGGATACCCTGCGGATAAAATCGATGTAATCTACTCCGGGATTGATCCTTCCACGTACCGACCTGTTGAGCGTGCGGAGGCTTCAGAGGCTCTGCGCCAGCGCTATAACTTGAAAGATCCGTTCATCGTCTACGTATCTAGGGTAGAACACCCAGGGAAAAACCATCTCAATCTCCTTAAGGCTTTTGAAGCCTTCAAGCAACGCCACGATAGCCCTCACCATCTTGTGTGTGCAGGTCCAGACTGGTCTGGCGCCGAAGTTCCCAAGGACTATGCCAAAGACAGTAAGGTTGCAGATCAGGTGCACTTTCTCGGTTCCATACCCACAGAAGATATAGTACGTCTCTATTCAGCCTGCGACTTAATGGTCTTTCCCTCTCTATTCGAAGGGTTTGGCTTTCCATTGCTCGAGGCTATGGCATGCGGCGCTCCCGCTATCTGCTCAAATACCACCTCGTTGGGTGAGCTCGCCCCCGATCCAAACATGACTTTCGACCCGGAATCTCCGGACGATATTTGTGCCAAACTTGCACTTGGACTAGATCTCCCAGAAAGAGATGCTGTGGTGGCCTCAGGAAAGAAATATGCGGCAAGCTTTCGGTGGGAGAATACAGCTCAGCAAGTGTTGCAAGTGTACAAGGGCTGTGCTACGAGAGAATTAGTGTAATACCAGCTACAGGGTGGCAGATGTCTCAAGTTGCAATCATAATGCGTTCGATGAATGAAATGCCCTATACTAAGCAGGTCTTTGCGGCGCTCAAGGAACAGACTTTTCAGGATTTTGTTCTCTACAACGTCGATAGCGGTTCAACCGATGGAACGTTGGAATTCGTGAAAGCCCACAACCCTGACCCAAGCAAGGTCTTTGAAATTCTTCCTTCGGACTATGTACCAGGGAAAGTGTTGAATGATATGCTTGCACGTACCAAAGAGCCAATAGTAGTTTTGTTGAATGCCGACGCCATTCCTATGGATGCCCACTGGCTGAAGGAACTCATAGACCCTATCATCAATGATCAGGCCGATAGCACCATTAGCCGCCAAATCGCACGCCCCGACGCCTATTGGGTTGTAAAGCAAGACTACGAGCGCGCTTATGATCCGCGACGCTTTAAAGATGGATATCTGAACGACTTCTACTCGGCGGTATCTTGTGCCTTTAAGCGAGATCTTTGGGAAGAGACGCAGTTCTACACAGGCGGCTACGCCGAGGATCTGGCTTGGAGCCGCGCCTGTAAAGCAAAAGGTGCTCGCTTCAAAATTGCGCCAGAGTCGGTAGCTGAACACTCGCACAACTACTCAATTAAAGGACTTTACCGCAAACGCTACCGACAAGGGGTGGCGTTTGGATACATCTACAGTCACGCTCCCAGCGGCCTAGTGCGCGCTTTTTCATGCATAAAAGAAATTGCACGAGATCTTTGGATAGCGGTCACACACGGTCGCTTTCTCACAATTCCCTACAACTTACTATACCGACTCGTCATCTACCTAGGGTACTACCGAGGTAACTGCGAAGGTGTCAAAAAATACAGTGCCAACACAGATGCTAGCACTGGTCTATAAGGCTTAATACTATGGGTAAGTACACTGAAAGAGGTTCCGCAGATTTCGACTCCATCGTGGATGCGCATCTCGAACATATTACCGCTACTGTCGATGCGTCCCTGCCTCCAAACCACTTGCACGGGATGGTGCTTTTGGGAGGCTACGGCAGAAGTGAAGGCACGCCGCTAAAGCAGAACGGACAAGAGGTGCCGTTTAACGACTATGACCTCGTGGTTGTAGCACAGTCGATGTCGCGTCAGCAACGAGGACATATTCAAGAGCACCTTCATGATGTGGGACACAGGCTATCTGCTGAGTTGGGTGTTGATGTAGATCTCTATGTACATACTCCCACGTCGCTACAACACTGTGAACCTAGTCTGTTGAACTACGAGATGCTTCATGGGCATCGTGTTGTTAACGGGCCACGTGACCTTCTTAAAATGATGCCCAGGTACAGTCTTGCAGATATCCCCATGGAGGAGGGGACCCGCCTTCTACTCAATCGTGGTAAGCTGCTATTAGATATCAAATGTGCCCTAGAGAGTGGCGAGCCACTGAGCGATAAGCGTGTCGAGATATTTAAAAAATTCTTGTGGAAGAACTATCTCGCTTTCGGAGATTGTGTTCTTTTAGCCCGTCGAGACTATGATGTCAGATACAAACAGAAGGTTGCACGGATTCGCAGCTTGGCTGGTGACAAGCAGATCCCTGATGGCAGATGGATGGTGGAGAAATACCTTCAAGCCGTCGAATTTAAACACGAAGGTGACTACGCCCTACTGGAGATCGACGACCTCGAGGCAGCCTTTGAAGAGACCCTAAACTACTTCCTGCGCTTCTTTCTTTGGTATGAAGGGACGCGGATGGGTTGCGAACTCATCACCGTTGGTGCCTACTGTGCTCACTTAACACGAAAAAAATATGATGCGCGTGAGCGTATAGAGTTCCTAATTAAGAATCTACGATACCTGAAACTGGGAGCTTTTAACCCTAGCTGGCGTTGGGCGTTAATCCATCCCCGTAATCGTCTCTTTGCTGCTCTGTGGCTGCTCCTTAGTCCGGCTGGACATACGTCCGTGGATCATCGCCTACTGAGAAAATTACTGAATACCCAAGGCGACCACTCATCCATAGTCCACCACTTCTTAACTTTACGTATGAGGCTGTCATGAAGCGTGAGAAAGTCTGTGTATGTGTGTTTATCGATGCTCTCGGATGGGATATTGTGCAGCGTCACTCAAAATTCCTCAAGTCGATAGCTCCCGAACGAAAAGAGCTGAAGACTATACTAGGCTACTCAAGCGCCTGTGACCCCTCTATTATTTCGGGACTACTCCCTTACCAACATATGCTGTGGTCTTCATTCTATTATTCCCCAGAAACATCGCCATTTAAGCCTCTAGCGCCTTTGGGGCTACTTCCCTCTGTAGTGATGGATAACCATAGAATACGGAGCCGCGTCAGTAACCTGATTGCTAAGTGCCACGGGTATACGGGATATTTTCAGCTTTATAATGTGCCTTGGAGCTATTTGAAGTACTTCGACTACGCAGAAAAGAAAAGAATCTATAAGCCTAAGGGCTTGCCCAAAGGCGAAAGCATCTTCGATATCATGGTGTCGCTCAAGCGCCCGTACCACGTTAATGGACCAAGCTATGATGACGCCGCCAAGGTTGCTGGACTGGTCACTGCACTAGATCTAGGTGATATTGAACTGGGCTACGTCACCCTCGGACGTCTCGATGCCGTGATGCATTCTAAAGGGACAATGGATCCTGAAGTAGGAGAGCTCCTCGAGTGGTACGAAAAGGAAATTCAGAAGATCTACGACGCAGCACAAAAGCGCTACCACGATGTCGCCCTATATATCTTTGCCGATCACGGAATGCACGATGTGAAAGATACTTGCGATGTTCAAGCAGCTGTGGAAAGTCTGGGTCTTCACTACGGCCGCGACTACACAGCAATGTATGATTCTACCATGGCGCGATTTTGGTTCATGCATGAAGATGCACGTACAAAAATCGAGTGGCAGCTCCAGAATATGTCTCAAGGTCGCTTCTTAGAGGATAACGAGCTAAAGCAACTCGGCGTCTTCTTTGAAGACTACCGCTACGGCGAACGTATCTGGCTATTGAATTCATCAGTACTGATGGTACCGAGCTTCATGGGACGCAAACGTATCCCTGGCATGCATGGATACCATCCCGACGATGCCGAATCGTCACCCGCGCTCCTAAGCAATAGAGCCATTCCTGAAGATGTCACCTGGATCCACCACATCTTCAAGCTGATGACCAAAGAGCTTGCCATCGACCATCAACCAGTCGTTCACTAGACTCATTTTGGATTAGCATCGTCGCTACGTACGAGAGTTGGTGCGGTACTACGACGGTAGTGTAGAAGCGCTTGACAGTGTATGTGCAGCTAGGTGAGCTGACCTTGCTATGCTAGGAGAAGATATACACAGCTTTCTCTCCTTACTTCGTGGCTTCGCTTACCTCTATTCCTGTTAATTTCGAATCTAACAGGAATAGAGGAAGAGGACGAAGAAGACCGTTGGGCATTCTTGTGTCAATGAACCACTAAGAAAAAGGCCCTAGATCGCTTTAGCGCATGCTATCAAAGAGACACAATGCATGTTTGATTAGGGCTGCCTTAGCTAGGATATGTGCCGCCCTATATCGTGAGTAGCTCAGGGAATCTAAGCATGAGCTTGTCCCAATCAATTTTTGTGCCGGAAATAGGCTGCACGACAATGAGGACGGGCTCAGGACTAGACATGCCTAATGTTAGACGCCTAAGAGTCGCCTGCCACCAGTAAGATAGAGGCGCGTCGTAGTGCTTATTTCCGTCACTGAACCAGTAGACAGCATCCTTTTGTTCATCACCTTTTTGCAGCGTCACCCACGCCACAGATCCACCTCGCTTTAGCGGAAGTGTCTCTTGCTTCACTACGTCCCATCCACTGCCGCGGAAGCAGTAAAGAGGGTCGTGAACGGCGTGCCGGTCGTTTGTGCCATCGAGAGCTGTGATGAATAGATGCTGATCTCCGACCTTATACACACGCTTAAGGATATTTACCTTCTGGAAGAAATCTTTTTCCCAGTCGGATAGTGGAATGGATTTTCCCACAAACCCAGGGCCATAGAGCGGTAGGCCTTCGATACGTTTTTGGGCGTCCTTTAAAGGGAAAAATTGCCATACAGCCCCGGCCATGACTGCGAGAGCTAAACCTGTCCATAGTAGGATCTGTTTATGAATTTGCTTCATCTTACTGCCTCCGAGCCTGAGCATGACGGGTGACTACAGCGCTTCCACCAGCCGCTAACCCTAACTGCAGTAGCAGGATTACGGTGAAGGGAAGCAGTTTTGCAAACCAACCAAACCCCGGCATCCATCCAATACAACATCCTAGCCACACAACGGCCGGCAGTGAGGGAGGGACGAAAGCGGCGATTGCAACGGCAAAGCCAAGGTGCTGCAGAGCATGTAGGGACCCCAGCGTTCCTAGTAGAGATAGTGCAATAGCGCCGCCCAGATAGTAGGGGCTTAGCTTACGGTTCTGATCGCTGATGTAGTGGCTGCTGATACTTACAACGGCCGGAATACACCAAATGATGAACGCGATCCATGCCCAGCGCACTGCAGGGGCCGACCACCATGATGTGGGTAGGTCCGAGGCCTGCCACGCACAGTAGGCTAAAACAGCGAGCTCTATCGGGGTAGGTAAGCCTGCGCGCTTCATCATGCCTGGGAAGAGTTGGAGATTTTGGGTTCTTGAGCCTGAAAAATCAACCAACATAGGCCAAACATGATGACTAATATGAACCAGCCGCCCCACGTGTGAAAGGCTCCCATGGCAAACTCACGTCCGAAACCGAGAGCTACCGCGCTGATGAGAATGATACGCAGTGTGTTAGCAAACCACGCCATCACAAAGAGTATCGGAAGGTTGATCCAGTAGCGATTGGTGCTGCCTAAAAGAATGAAGGCGACAACAGAACCCGCAATTAGCATCGACTGCAGGGTATTTAAGCCCGCACACGCCGCCTCAACAGAAATAGGAAGCTGGTCAATAGCAAGAGTGGTCCCTTCATACGTGACTTCGTAGCCTAGAATGGTGAATAACTGCGCCGTTATCCATGCACCAGAGAGCCGAAACCACCAGCCCACCTGCTGAAGATCTAATGTGATCCAAGGGAATGACATAATTGGGAGAACAAGCAGCTTCTTCAAAGAAGAATGCGTCTCTGTGGGAGTGCGTAGTTTTAACCATGTCCATAGCATCAGTGTCCAACCAATAGCCATCAACAGGGTGCTCTCAATAAGAATGCCAAATAGGAATAGACAAACGGTCGCGACAGTAGGGCCGGTAGGGAGTGGCGGGGACTCACCTTCTTTAAGCTTCCAAGGCATCCCCAACCAGAAAAATACTGGTAGAGCAATCAATATGGGAAGAGTGTCATCCGATGTGGACATCCATGAGGTGTCCCTAAACCAGATAAAGACCGCAAGTAGCCCCAAAGTGAGAAGCGTGAATCCGTCGCGCTTGTTCATCTATTATTTCCTATGGTTGTGTTTCCTGCTTGCGTTGCTCCTCGATGATTCTATTGAGGTTTTTGCGAAGAAGCATGTTGTTAGGGAACTCACGCAATAGCGTCTCGGTGAGCTCACGGGCCCGTGGCCAGTTCTGTTCTGCAAACGCCTTTCTTGCCAGGTAGGACTTAGCCTCCCAAGAATCTGTCTCCAAGGCGCTGTATAGTTTGTCTGCTTGTTCAAGCTCGCCCTTAAGAAGAGCGATTCTCGCAATGGTCTCTCGACCTACTACGTCTTTTGCAAGCTTGGGATGGCTCTTGATGATTTTTTGCGCATCATCGTACTGCTCCTGCTCAATATAGAGCAGGCTTACGAGCCATGACGCTCTAAACCCTACGTCGTCGTCACGATTAGTGAGGGCACCCAACTTTTCTAGCCCAGCTTCAGGGCTACCGCTCGAAATCAGTAGCTCACCGATAAGTAGATCGAGTGTAGAGCTAGGCTTTTGCTTAGTGGCAAATTCTAATGCTTGCAGATTGCCCTGGTTATAGCGGTGGGACTGTGTGAGGCCATACGCAACCCATTCCGGGTAAGAGTCGGGTAGAATGGAATCAGAAGGGAGACTAAGGGCAGCTTCCAACCATCCACCAGCTAGGAACGCGGCAGCGAAGGCATTATCCCCAGTCAGGAGGTCATGGAGACCTTGGGGTATCGGAGTGTTGGGGTCCGTACGTTGCGCTTCAGCAAGCTCTTCAATTTGTATGACAAAGGGGTGCTGCTTGCGCAGGCTTTTAGCAACGTCTTCGACATGCTTAGGGTCAGACTTTGTCTCCGCGAAGGCATTTTCTACCACTAGTGTTCCATCCTTACGGTAGGTCAGGATGCGCTTAAGTAAAATCTCCAGCTCAGGAGCCCAGCTGATGGGACTGAAGTGGTTGTACTTCAGCATATCTGAGGCTTTCTTTTCGTTGCCATCCTCTAAAGTCTGAAGAAGGCGTAGCCAGTATGTGGCCTGCTGAGCTTGAAGATAGCGGTTGTTGTCAGGGATCTTCTCAAAGCTCGCCTCATCCCAAAACTGACCGGGCTTGAGATTCGTCACATACTGTAAAAGTGGGTGCAAATTGCCTTCTGCGGGAACCTTATCATCCCATTCAAAACCTACAGGGGTGGCGACGCGGCCCCAAAACCATGTCTTCAACCAAATATAGTCGGAGGCAGGCTTATCAAGACTGTCCTCCCATACCTTGAGAGCTAGCTTATAGCGACCGTGACGTCGATAAAACTCTGCAAGTTGGTCACGCAACAGAATGTTATCCGGATCAAGACGCGCGGCAGCAAGATACTCTGTAAGGGCAAGTGATGACTTTCCTACAGCCTCAAGAAGGCGTGCGCGATAGGAGCGTACGTCAGTGTTATTGGGATCCTTAGTGTTGGCTTCAGCAAGATATTCCCAGGCCATGCGGGGGTTTTCTCGGGCTGTTAGCAGCGCTAAACGAATGAGTCGTCCCACGTCAGCTTCGCCTTCAAAGGAGCGAGAATTCAGATAGTCTACGGCAGACACTCGTCGACCATCGATCAGTAGTCGATCGGCATCTAGAACAAACCAGCGCTCTTCTTTGCTTGCTTTGCCTTGCCATTTGTCGCGCAACTTCGCGTAATCATCTGTACGAGAGGTGTTAATGAGGATCTCGGACACAAGAAGAGAGGCCTCTTCGTTAGCTTCCACCGCGTCAGGATACGATTCATAGAGAACCAGAAGCTTGCCAGGATTACGGGTGCCAACGGCTCCTTGGACAAAAATCTCTAGCCACTCTTTAGCAACAGGGTCCTGCTGGTCGAAACGCTGCCTGTAGCGCTCAGCAACTTCCATTGCTTGTTGGTGACGCCCTTCAGAAAGGTGCGTTCTAGCCCGCGCGATGTCTTCCTGCTCTTTCTCAGGTGAGAAGTGCTCTCTGTTGACGTAGTTCCAAATCTTCTCACGGTAAAAAATACCTGCCGCAGCACCTGCGATGATGAGGAACACAAGGAGTAAAGTCAGAAATTTACGCATGTATCTCGCTCCGGTTTGCGGTTGCGTCGGACGGTCTCTAACGTCAACCGAGCTCTTCTCTCGTTATAATAACTCAGTCTTTTTTTGACACATCGGACGTTTTTTTTAAACACGTTTATAGCAAGAGTGTCCAATGCTAGGCATTTAAATCGGGTTGGCGCCCTATCCTTTCACTGCAGCTAGAGTGGAAGCTAAGCGTATCCTCGCTCAAAACGGATAATGCGTAGGCTACAACGAATAAAAAGGCCCGAGTCTTAAACCCATAGGTGTTTGTAGCTACGAGACATGGCATATGGGTATAGTTGATTTATCAGGTCCGCCATATACTGTAAAACTCCTCTTAGCGTCTTCCTCTCTTTGCGTCTTTGCGTTTCCTTTCGTGTATCATCCACAAGCCGCATGCCAAACGGCTTGCTCCCTCTACGATTGAAATGCAAAGGCGCAAAGAGAGGAAGACGCTAAGAAACCGTGATATATTGGCCCCCAGCTTCCGAGTCATCTATGAATGCAAGAATCGGTCTCGATAACAGGGGGAAATAACGTGCTGATATTAAGTGGGGCCGCGAATGGACCCCACATCTTGGCGTAGCCTATTCTTTGAAGAAGTCTGGGCTGCTAGTGCTAGAGTTGGCATCGTCGCTGTGTTCATCGAACTCTTCGTAGTCCCTTAGCCCGTTAGCATCATTTTGGGGAACTTTGCAATTTTCCACACACTCTGTGTCGGGGGCATGAGCATCGAGATAGCGAGGGTTGTAGTAGGGCCATTGCCCTTTATAGTTTTGTCCCTGGCTGCGGTTACGGTAGTAGCGTCGTTGCCGCTCTTCGACACGCCTCTTGTTACGGTCGTATAGGGTGCGCCCCGTGTCGTCATGGGCCAGTAACGCGCCGTTGTGTTGTACTAGAGTTGGTGCCAGCATACCTTGTAAAGAACCCTGAGAGTTAAGTTCTTCTGAAGCGTTCGAAAAAAGCGGTACGAGTGCTGTTAGCATCATAAGGGCTAGGCGGTGATGTGTCTTCATTACAGCTTCTTCTCCTCTGTTAGCGCCTTCAATTTCTCCAGATCGGCCCGTAGTTGCGGGTTATCGGGGAAATCGATGATGAGTTGTTGTGTGAGCTTTAGAGCTCTATCGTAGTTCTTTTCTGAGAAAGCCCTGCGAGCTAGGTAGAATTTAGCTTCAAGGGACTCGGAGCCAATAGCTTCGTATAGGCTGTCGGCACGTGTGATGTCTCCCTGTTGCAGTGCAATACGTGCGAGAGTCTCCTTTCCGACGATATTTTGACCAAGGCTTGGATGGGCTTGGATGGTCGCGCGGGCTTCGTTAAATTCCTTGCGTTCTACATGTAGCAGGCTAATGAGCCAGGCGGCACGCATGCCTACATCGGTGTCTTTAAGCGATAGTGGTTTAAGGGTCTGAATACCAGCCTCGGGGCTGCCGGTGGCAACCATTAACTCGCCGATGATTAAAGACAGTGCAGGGTTAGGCTTCTGCTTAGTGGCAAAATTTAGGGCCGGAAGAGGTCCTCGAGTAAACCGCAAAGCCTGTGTGTAGGCGAACGCGAGCCAGTCGGGGTAGTTGTCAGGGACCACAGAGGGAACGGGGAATGTAAGAGCCGCTTCAAGCCATCCATTGGCAAGGAAGGCCGCAGCGTAGGCGTAGTCACTGTGTAGCAAAGCCTGTAAGTCTGGTGGGACATCTAGGATGGGCATGCCTACAGGCGATTCTAGGGCAATGTCTTCGAGTCTCTGGAAGAATTGGTGTTTAGAAGCCGCTGTGGGGGTCTCTGATGGCGCTGCCCCTTTAGCGACGGCGTCCTTGGGAGAGAGCTCGTCGATATGTAAAACGCCATAACGTCGGTAGGCGACGATCTGTTTGAGGGCTTTCTCCAGTTCAGGAGCCCAGCTAGACGAGTTGAAGACATTGAAGTCTAGAAGCTCTGCCGCCTGTTCTTCTTTTCCCTCGCGGAACGATTCTGCTAGACGCAGCCAAAATGTTTCCTGTTGTGTACGCAGAAATTTGGGGTATTCCTTCACGTGCTCGAAGCTGTATTCATCCCAGAATTGTCCTTCAGGAATTTTACGCACAAAATTCACAAGTGGTGTCAAGTCACCATCGGGTTGAGGAGTCGATGCAGGCTCCTTTTGCAGGGGCACTGCCATGCGTTCCCAAAAGCTCGTTTTGAGCCACACCACATCGCTGTCAGGGAAGTCTAGGGCATGCGTCCACGCTTCTAAGGCCAGCGCATAGTGGCCGTGACGTCGGTAAAATTCAGCAAGCTGATGTACGAGATAAGCGTTGTCAGGATCCTTTTGGATGGCACTAAGATACTCTAGGCGCGCTAGAGCAGGTTTTTTGATAGCCTCAAGAATCTGTGCGCGATAGCTGGTGACGTCAGTATTTGTGGGGTCTTTGGCCAGTGCTTCAGCGAGAATATTCCACGCAGTTTCCAGATTGTCTTTGGCGTGAATTAACGCGAGACGCACCAGGCGCCCTGTATCGTCGCTACCCTCAAATGATGTTGAATTCAGCAGGTCTAGCGCCTCTTGGCGCTTACCATCCACGAGAAGGGCATCGACATCAAGAACAAACCACGAAGGGGGCTTCTGTGTCTTCTCGCGCCACTGGTCGCGGACGAGGCGGTAGTCGTCGATCTTGCGCTGCGCCAGTAAGCCTGCAGCCACAAGGAGTGTGGCCTCCTCGTTGTCTTCGAAGCCTCGAGGAAAGCGCTGATACATAAGTATCAGACCTGGGACGTTAGCCTCCAGCCTGAGAGCCTCGACAGTAGGGATGAGCCAGTCGATACCCTGCGGTTTAGTGATGGAGAGGTTTTCGCCATACTCCTGGATGATTTCGGCAGCAGCAGTGGGATTCCCTTCCGCAAGTAGGCTGTTGACTTGTTCAAAGTCCGCCCGCTCCTGGCTAGTAAGGGATTGATAGGCGATAAAGCAGACCGCTGCCCCCGCAGTAGCCAAGACTGCGACCAGACAGATTACTGACAACACAAGTTTGCGCATGATGGATCCTAAAGAGAATTTTTTGTTCTACTATAGGCTTGTATCCCAAATATCGATTTATCTCAAGAGCACACCAACCAGTGGGTATAAGGTAAAAAAAAGCCCCGCAGGAGGCGTAACTCCCACGGGGCTTGAGTGGCTTGCTTTAGGGCTTTACCCTTTAGCTAGACTTCTGGCACTGAGCGGCCTTTCTCTTGTGACCAAGTACGACTACTGCCGCCAATAAGGTGCCCATTAAGAGATAGGTTTCAGGTTCAGGGACCGGCACAATCTCAACAACCATGAACAGATCATCAAAGTCGTCGTCCACGTTACCGAATGGACCATCTTCCCAGGCCAACAAGGTGTAGGGTGTTCCATCAAACGCTATTGAGTGGACTTGGTTGAAGCCGCCAGGGTTTTGGGTGGGATCAGTCCATAGTGTCTCTAGCGTGCCGTTGGCACCGTTCACAAGCATGAAGAATTCCAGGAGATCTCCAGCAGAGAGCGCTCCTATGTCGACGAAGTCTCCAACAGCGAGTCCTGCATAAGGAGCATTAGGATCACCACCTGCGCCAGCGGCTGCGGCAGTGTTTGCGTTGGGGAATATGAGGCTGTTATCGCCAGGGTTGATGTTGAAATTGCCATTAAGGTTAAGACCTAAACTGTTCTTCTGGACGGTGTCCATGGCTCCCACAAAGTATACACGTACATTGGAGTCCTGAGTCAACTGTAGGCTTCCTGGGGATAAGAGCGTTGTAGGGGGAAGCAGAGTGTTAGCTGGAGGCTCGAATTTTCCTTCGCTAGAGTTGTTGAAGATGTAGGGGAACAACGACGTAAAGGCAAACGAGTTAAAATCGGCTGCCTGAGCGTCAGAACCCGTTGCTTCGGTTGGTCCAACTAAATTTAAGTTGTCAGGATACGCTGACAAGGGCGCAGCTGAAAACACAGCTGGTAGCACAAACGCGGTAACTAACCACTTATTGAATTTCTTAACTGTCTTCATTGCCTAACCTCCCGTGTATAGGCTTAATCGTCATTAACGACGCAGTAAATTCAAGATGCATGCCAAGTGGGGGCTACTGGGTGAATTAGGGGATTTTTGCCAAGGAGGGCAGATTTGATTTGCGGCGCCGTGATCATAAATACTTGTAGATCAGTGTAGTAAGACTTGTAAAGGGGGCGAGCCTGCATTGCTGCATTATGAATGAGGGAAAGAAGGTTACGTTGCAGTCCAGTAGTAGGCCTGTGTAGGTGTTGCGATAGGGTAAGCGCAAAGGCGCAAAGAGATAGACCTTACTC
>JAJFMA010000213.1 GCA_021772415.1 Chlamydiota bacterium | reverse complement strand
TTAAAGACAAACGTCACCACCGCTAGCGTTACCACTAGAGGCAGGAGTGTCACTAAGCCTGTTATGAAATATTTGCGCATGTCTCTTCCATTTGGGCGCTAGCATAACGAATCCGCTCTAGAGACGCAAATAGCGATTTATATGGTGATACTCAAGCCCTTGCCCGCGTGCGAGCCTGTACCCACCTTCGGAGGAAAAACTACTGCAGAGAGTTCGCCTGTGCGGAAGAGTGGGTACTTGTTCCCGTCCATTCCTCCTCTGCCCGAGTGTGATTTTAAAAAGTCGGAATACCATGGAGGACATGGAGCTTAGCATGGAGGTCATGGAGGATCTTGTGGGAAGCTTGTTGTTTCTGTTCGAAAGTCCATTTAAAGGCACCAGGTTTAATAAGAGACGCCTTTTGAGAGGCTAACCCCTCCATGTCCTCCATGGTTCTTTTCTCCATGTCCTCCATGGTTTTTCGAATGATGGATTTGGGCTGGAACATGGGCACGCACATAGGTAGGGCAATGGGGTGAGATCTGGGCTCTACTAGCGTTTTTTGCGGCGGCGCTTTTTTTCGGGCTTGGGTTTGCCGGATTTCGCTTCGGTTTTGCGTGGTCGTTTGCTTGAGCTGCGTCGGCCGGGGCCGGTACGCGGCCTACTAGTACTAGTAGAGGGCTCTTCGACCAGATCCCAAGAGCTTTCGAGCATAATCAGATCGACGCTACAGAGAACAACGCTGATTTTGTCCCCAGCACTATAGGTGAGGTTAGTTTCCCTGCCGCAAAGACGCCTGCGCTTCTCGTCGAAGATGAAGTAGTCTGAAGAGAGTCGTGAAACATGGATGAACCCCTCGAGCATGACATCAAGAACTTCGAAGGAGAATCCAAACTGCTTTACGCGGGTGACTACGGCTTGATATTCGCGGAAGGGGCTTTCTTTTTTGTTTGCATCCAGAAGGCGTAGCTTCTTGAGCAGAATGACATTGTTTTCTGCTTTAGCACTAAGGCGCTCCTGCTCTGAGCAGCGGTTTGAGACGGCTTCTAAAGCATCGCGTCCGATCTCGTCGTCAAAAAGTGTGCGATGCACAGCCAAATCCACATAGCGACGAATTGGGCTAGTGAAGTGGCAGTAGTGCTCGAGTCCCAGGCCGTAGTGGCCGATGTTATCCGGAGAGTATATCGCCATGCGCATACTACGGATGTAGCTCGTAGCAAGGAAGGGGCCGTAGGGTGTTTCCATTGCCTGATTAAAGAGATCTTGGAGCTCCGCCGCATCGGGACAATCCGAAATGCGGAAACCAAATGCCGCCGCCGTAATGGCAAACTCGCGTAGATTCTCTTCGGCAGGCTCTTCGTGGATGCGGTAGGTGAGGCCCTTCCCTTCTTTAGTGAGGTGCCAGGCGACAACTTCGTTGGCCTTAAGCATAAACTCTTCAATCATCTGGTGTGTAACATCGTACTCCACGGCTTTAGTGCCTTGGGGGATGCCGCTGTCGTCTACGATGACCACGAGGTCGGTAAGAGCAAACTCAATGCTACCGCGCTCGTAACGTTTGTTCTTTAGAAGTCGGCATAGCTCGACCATACATTTGAGAAGGGGAGCATGTCGACTTTGTCGCTTACCGTCCAAAACTTGTTTGGCTTCGCCATACGTAAAGCGCTTGTGGCTGCGTATGACTGTGCGAGCAATTCTGTAGTCGACAAGGGTGCCCTCCTTGTCAAAGGTCATAAACACCGACGCCGTAAGGCGGTTGACGTCAGGCCGCAGGCTGCATAGGTTTTCTGATAGCTCCGGAGGTAACATCGGCACACAGCGACCAGGGAAATATGTGGAGTTGCAACGCTCCTGCGCCTCCACATCTAATGCGCTCCCAGGGCGTACATAGTGCGAGACATCGGCGATGTGTACACCAAGGTGGTAATTGCCCTGGCGGTCGCGTTTGAGGGAGATAGCATCATCAAAGTCTTTGGCCGTATCGGGGTCTACAGTGACACAGACGGTCTTGCGTAGGTCCTCACGCTTGTGGATTTCTGCGAGAGGTACCTGCCTCCCAAAGCGACGCGCCTCTTTGCGTGCTGAGTGAGGAAAGCTGTCACGTAAATCAAACGCCTCCACGGCAGCTTCAATGTCACAGCTCGCATCGGAGATGTGTCCGATGAGGTGTGATATCTCACAGCGTGTTTCGGCGCCGTGGTCTCCCCAATCGATCACGCGCATGACAACCCTGTCACCCACACGTACAGTAAGGTCTGGGGGAGCTTCGGCTACGATACGTCTATCTACACCAAGGAGGGGGCAGTAAGCGAGAGTGTCGCCACGTCCTTCACAAACGGAAATCACCCCGGCAATATGCGTACGCGCTCGCTCCACTACAGCAGAGATACGGCCTTCGGGACCTTTTTCTGAGACGGGTTCAGTGGAGAGAACAACTTCGACCTTATCACCATCGATAGCGTTCTGTGTCAGATGCTTAGGGATGAAAATGTCTTGCGGATAGCGCGCCTTGTCGTCTGGCTGCACAAAGCCAAAGCCCCGAGGATGAAGACGCAAAATTCCGGGAACGACTTCAGAAAGCTCGCCTTTACTTAAGCTGTAGCGGCCAGCTTGGCAGCGCAGCTCTCCACTTTGCACTAGATAGGCGAGAACCTCGGAAAAAATATCTTCGTGTTGCTCAGGGATATCTAAGCGCTTGCGCAGGTCACTAGCGGTCTGCTGTGCACGGAATCCTCGTCCAGCAAGATACTGTTGGGCGACGCGTAAAAAATTTTCATACAGCCGATTACGGCGCACTTTTGCCATTGAGTAGTAGTGATATTTTGTGGTTCTTCTAATATAGGCAGTATAGCACATCGATCGTTAGCTAACATCCTAAAACCGAATAGAGTCTTTAGTTAGCTGTTTTTGACGTGTATCCCTCTATTTTTGACGATTTGCGTCATAAGAGGACCTTCCATTATAAGCGGCATTTTGACCTATCGCACGTTAAGCGCTAGAGATAGCCGCTACACAAAAATGAGCAAACCGCAGTTGTTGTCACTGCCGCGCCTACTGCTCACTTGCCTGTCACGGATCTTCGTTATCATTTTTGCAATTTGCTAGTGACCCCTCAACGATGAGGGGTCAAATTGCTTGTCTATTGACTTTGGGTACGTGTCTTTTTGAGGGAGGAGACTATGGAAAATCTACGTGGAACGCTTGTTCCGTATCAAGGGTACCAACTTAAACTCACTGACCCAACAGATGACGATCGTGTCAGCATGGGACCATATTTTGGTCAAGATGGGTTTGCTAACGAACTGGCCTTGCAAGTTTTGGAAGCTCTTGTAGAACCAACGAGTTTTACGACGACTATGCGGAACGTATCCGCCTTTGGGAGGACCTGTAGGTACGCGCGAGGACTCACGTGTGACCCACTATTCTTAGCCTATATCTTCAACAATACCAGGGTAAAAGGCGCGAGCATTCCACCGCAGCTATACGCTGCCTATGTGTTGCGAGCCAGTCAGAATTTGAGGAGTCTCGCTCTACCTAACGATCTACCGGGATGGACGGGTGCTGCTCTAAAATCGATGCTTGGGAAGCATCCCAAGCTGGAAGAGATAGATACTCGCGATAGCGGCATGGGCACAGTGAGTGTGACGATGGCGTTGGAGGAGTCTCCTTCAGCGGATAACATTAAAGCTCTTCATACCGACGATACTGCAATTGTGCTATCCGACGAGCCTGGAGAACAGTCCAACGCGAGCAGCTCTTCCAATACTAGCCCACCCCGTCCTCTGACGGTGTTGAGTGCCTTTAGAAAGGCAAAAAAGTCTTCTTCGCTGCTGGCCATGTGGCACACCGTGCCACCTCGTATGCAAGCTCCAGATGGCACCGTGGTGACCGCTGTTGAAGTTATAGACCGATGGCTGCAGAAGCATTTCTCCGGCGATTTTTGGAAGCATGTCCAAGAATGGCCTGCACTCTATTCCGGTCTCGGCGGAGACATAGTTTTGACGAAGTTTCTTGGGTCTGAGGCAGCAAATAGGCTTACGCGTCTTACGCTCCCAGATTACCTGACGCAACATGGGTATACACAGCTTAAGGGATGGGATAGATTACCGAGTTTAGAGTATCTCGAATTTAAGTTGGGTAGTGAAGAAGAGGCCACAGGTCCCATGCTGGGGGCAGACAGGCGTTTGGCACTCAAGGCCTTTTTCTCAGAGCTGCGATTGCCAAAACTTACTCAATTGGTGCTACCTCCCAAATCCTACGACGATGGCGTGCTCGCTGCCGTGGCTAAGGCATGTCCGAATCTCACACAGTTGACGATTACGCAGGCACCACATCTGACGGCGCAAGGTTTTGAAAACGTAATCGTAGCGAACGGCTTTGCCAAAGTGGAAAAGTGGACATTGCATAGATGCCCGAATATAGCTCCTACCTTGATTAAGGTGCTTGGAACCAACGTGTCGTTGGCGGCTCAGATGCGTCAGCTTTCTTTGAGTGATTCGGGAAATCTTGATCCAGCGGTCAAGGTGTTGACTCAAGATGATGTGGGCACCACGTTTCCACAATGTCGCAATGTTACAGTAAGTAATGCCTTCCTTTCGTCGCATGCAGTGTCTGCTCTGTGCAAGCTCATGCCCAACGTGGTGTACATGAACGTCAGTGGTAATACCGCAGATGATACTGTTCTTTCAACGTTAACGCAGGCTAAAAAACTACAGCATCTTGTGTTAACGAATAATCCCAATATCAGCGCTAAGGGCCTATCAGCTTTACGTCAGTTGATGAGTCCTGATGGCGGACTTCCAGTGGCTGTGCAAGGGGACCACGTCCATGTGCATGTTGATGACCCCAAGGAATTCCTCCAACGGGCCGTGAAGCCAAAACAAGGAAGCAGATATTCTGCGCTCCCATCGATAAGCCATTCAAAGCGTGCGTAGGAGCTGCTGCATATTCAAAATCACCACCGAGGCAGAGAGTAAGCTTTCAATTGTTTTACGCTCCCCGGCTCATGCTGACGCAAAAGAGAATAATCATGGAGGACATGGTTTTCCGACATGAGGAGAGACCAGGCCTTACGAGAGTGTAAAGAAATGGCGATGATGACAAAAAGCAGTCTGATAGCGCTAGCTTTGCACACAAATACTTACTAAGGCATTTGATATTTTGTGGTGCCCACATTCTTGTGGGCTTTTAGCGAGGCTTCATGAGGCAGATGCTATTGAACATGAGAAGCCTGGGGTCACTAGCTTATGCTATACGTTAGTGTCCTTTGAATTGCCCACAGGAATGTGGGCACCACAGTGGCATAACGAATTTTTATATTGCGGTACGCTTGTCTAAGTCATCACGCCTATTTCATTACACTCTCTACGACTCGCGTTATCTAAGGATCGGGCGTGCACATGGGGTTGTGCTTCCTCCTCTTTCGACAAATGGGTGATTTTGTTACAGTAGCGGCTGAACAAATCCGTTAAAATGAACGCATTCAATAGATTAGGTGCCCATGGGACAGAAGCCCACGTACGACCATCGTAGTATCGAAGTGAAGTGGCAGAAGAGCTGGCTAGAAAATAAGACCTTCAAGTGTGAAGTTGACACCTCTAAACCCAAGTACTACGTGTTGGACATGTTTCCCTACCCTTCCGGCGCGGGGCTTCACGTTGGGCACGTCGAAGGGTATACCGCGACCGACATCCTAGCGCGCTTCAAGCGTCTTAAAGGCTTTAATGTGCTGCATCCGATGGGCTGGGACAGCTTCGGCCTTCCTGCCGAGCAGTACGCTGTCCGCACAGGCACACACCCCGCTGTGACAACGAAAGCCAATATCGACAACTTCCGTCGCCAGCTGCAGTCGCTAGGATTTAGCTACGACTGGGATCGTGAGTTCGCTACCAGCGACCCGCGCCACTACAAGTGGACACAGTGGATTTTCACCAAACTCTACGAGAAGGGCCTTGCCTACGAAGCGGAAGTAAACGTCAACTTCTGCCCGGCACTAGGGACCGTTCTCGCTAACGAAGAAATTGAAAATGGAGCCTCCAAAGAAGGAGGACATCCCGTAGAGCGCCGTCCACTCCGACAGTGGGTGTTAAAAATTACTGAATATGCTGACCGTCTCCTGAAAGATCTCGACTTGCTCGATTGGCCCGAGGGCTTAAAGCGCTTACAACAAAATTGGATAGGTCGTAGCACGGGCGCACAGGTGACCTTTGGGGTTCCCAGCGCCGACGAGTCCATTACCGTTTTCACCACACGCCCCGATACACTGTTTGGGGCTACCTACATGGTGCTAGCGCCCGAACACCCTTTGGTTGCAAGGATTACCACCGATGCCCAAAGCGATGCTGTCGCAGGCTACCAACGTACAACGGCGGCAAAAAGCGACATGGACCGCACGGAGCTGGCTAAAGAGAAGTCTGGCGTCTTTACAGGTTCCTACGCCATCAACCCTGTGAATGGTCAGGAGATTCCTATCTGGATCGCCGACTACGTCCTGATGACATACGGTACTGGCGCTATCATGGCCGTACCCGCCCACGACGACCGCGATTTTGAATTCGCGCAAAAATACGACCTCCCCGTCATTGCGGTCTTTGATCCCGACACCAATGCGCATCCGGAAGCCATTCCTGAGGGTATGAGCGCCTCCGACGCGCGCGCTCAAGTTCTTGAAGGAAAGCTCTGCTGGCCTGGTGATGGTGTCTGCATCAATAGCCACAACGACGAAGTTTCCATCGATGGCATGCGCGTTAAAGAAGCCATTAAAACCATCACGCACTGGCTCGAAAAGAAAGGCGCCGGCAAGGAAGCTGTCTCCTACAAGCTGCGCGACTGGTTGTTTTCGAGACAAAGGTACTGGGGGGAACCCTTTCCGGTTCTGCACCTCGAAGATGGGACCAAACGCATACTTGATGTCGATGAGTTGCCTCTATGCCCTCCGGAAATCAACAACTATCAGCCTTCAGGTGATGGTCAGAGCCCTCTAGCCCGCAAAAGTGACTGGGTAAACGTATTCGATGATAAGTCTGAGCAGCCGGCAAAGCGAGAGACCAACACAATGCCGCAGTGGGCAGGCTCGTGCTGGTACTACCTCCGTTTCTGCGACCCTCAAAATGATGAAGAGGCATGGAGCTCCGAAGCCGAAAAGTACTGGATGCCTATAGACCTCTATGTTGGAGGTGTTGAGCACGCGGTACTGCATCTTCTTTACGCACGTTTCTGGCATAAGGTGCTCTTCGACTGTGGCCTCGTGAGCACGCCAGAACCCTTCCAAACGCTACGCAACCAAGGTCTGATTGTCGCGCGCTCCTTCCAAAAGGAGTCTGGAGTGTACGTCGATCCTGAAGATGTTCAGGAGAAGAATGGCGAGTTCTTCCTCAAAGATAGTCAAGAGCCGCTGCGCATGCAGATTGAAAAGATGTCCAAGTCCAAACTCAACGGCGTCAACCCCGACGAGATCATTGAAGAGTTTGGTGCCGACAGCCTGCGTCTCTACGAGATGTTTATGGGGCCTCTAGAAAAAGAAAAGCCCTGGAACACCGACGCTGTCAACGGTTGCCGCCGCTTCCTAAAACGTATCTTTGAAGTGGTCCATAGCGATAAGGTCACCGACGAAGAAACCGATGACGCCAACAAGCTAGGGCATCGCCTCGTACACGGCGTAGGCAAAGATACCGAAGCGCTCCAGTTTAATACTGCGATCGCTAAAATGATGGAGTTCCTCAACGACTTCACCAAGCTCGACAGCTACCCAAAAAATGTTCTTAAAATGCTTGTGATTAGCCTCTCACCCTTCGCTCCGCATATCGCAAGCGAATGCTGGGAACATCTCGGAGAGCAGGATGAGCTCGCCTACGTGCCATGGCCCGAAGCCGAAGAGAAATACCTTAAGGATGACAGCGTCACTATCGTCGTCCAAGTCAATGGCAAGGTACGTGGACGCCTCGATATGGCGGCTGAAGCCAAAGAAGATGTCGTCTTAGATGCTGCCAAAAACACCCCTGGCGTACAACGCTTCCTCGATGGTAAAGAAGTCCGTAAGGTCATCTTCGTCCCTAACCGCCTCATGAATATCGTTGTGGGGTAGC
>JAJFMA010000212.1 GCA_021772415.1 Chlamydiota bacterium | reverse complement strand
TCCCTCAAACGGGATTCAAGAGATACTCTAGGCGGCTGGTGTTGCCAAGGCGGCGGATGTCTGTAAGCTGCAGTGTGGGGGCTACATCGATGTTTGGAACGGCAAAACCGCTAAGCATTGGCGTACCTGAATCCCCAAGAATTTTAGGGCCTACATACACTACTAAGCTATTGATCAAAGACTGATTAGCAAGGGACCCTAACAAAGTCGCACCTCCTTCGACCATCACCTGTAAAATGTCGCGTTGCCCAAGAATCTTTAACGCCTGGCTCATATCCACGCGGCCCTCAAGTTCTGGCAGCACTTCCACTTCGGCACCGGCATTTTTCCACTCGCGTATTTTCTCTGATGGAGTTTGCTCTGTCGTCAGCACCAATGTTGGTGCCAGCTGCGTATCAAATAGTGGTCCTTCAGCAGCCACGCTACCGCGGCTATCGACAAGAACACGCAAGGGTTGCCGCACTTCAGCCTGCTCTGGAATACGGACGGTAAGCTTTGGCTTATCAACAAGCGCGGTGCCCACGCCGACGAGTATAGCCTGCGACTGCGCCCTCAATAAATGCGTGTCTGCGCGCGCTTCAGGGCATGTAATCCACTGTGAGCTTCCGTCCTCGGCTGCCGTTCTTCCGTCGACACTGACGGCGACTTTAGCGAGGCAATAAGCACTGCCAGTCTTACGTTGATGTAGGTAGCCGCGCAGCTGCTCAAAGACCTCTTCGGAACATACTCCCACGTCAACCTGTATACCAGCGTCTCGCAAGGCGCGCACCCCGTTTCCGGCAACCTGAGAGTCTGGGTCTTCGATAGCCACAACAACACGTGCAACGCCGGCAGCGATAAGCGCGTCGACGCAAGGTGGCGTACGCCCATGATGGCAACATGGCTCTAGCGTCACATAGGCGGTAGCGCCGCGGG
Source organism: Chlamydiota bacterium (assembly GCA_021772415.1). Lineage (GTDB taxonomy): Bacteria > Chlamydiota > Chlamydiia > Chlamydiales > JAJFMA01 > JAJFMA01. The sequence goes on along the minus strand of JAJFMA010000212.1, from coordinate 17,318 downwards.
CGGCAGCGCCCGCCTGTTGCAATGCGACGACTTCAGCGTGTGCCTGCCCAGGGGCCTGTGTGCATCCGGCTCCGACTTCTTTAGCGTGTTGCACAAGCACGCATCCCACACTGGGATTCGGCGCAGCCTGGATGCGCGCACCTTCGGCAACGTCACGTGCACGCAGCATCCAATGCCTGTCTGTTTCAACATCTGAATGTGTGGTCGCTGTCATCCTCGTACCTTAGTTCTAGTATCCCGCTATCCAATCGGAATAAGCATGTCACCCCAGGTCAGATAAGTTCTGCCTGTACGCATATGATATTCCGTTGGAGGATTCCGAGCACTCGCAACTTCAGGAGGCAGGTGTGGGCAAGCTTGCCACAGCATACGAAGCTCCTTGCTTTTATGCATAAGCGCCTCCACGTTCTCTCGTACGATATCCGTAGCACCTTTAATGCGTAGGTGCGTCAAATTAGGTAGTACATCAGGTTTTACGATAGCATCAACAAATGGCTTTGCTTTAGGAAAGAACCCGATATTCAGAAGCCCTATTCCCCTACACTTTTTCACCGTATCAATAAGAGCAGCACAAGTGATATTGGGGCTATCTGGCAGTGTAAGCTCCCAAAGACTGCCGTCATTCGTTGAAGCCAAGGCGCCTAGTACTTCATCGTCAACATGTGAACCATTCAAGCTCACTCTAGCCAACTGAGGAGACCGCACAGCGTGCATTAAGCCTTCCTTACTCAACTTAGGGCAGTGCATTAGGTTCACATCCACCAATGTACGGGAGCCGTGCACTAAGGATTTTAGCATCGCAGATGTGATGTTGCTGCTACGCGCATTAAGACTCCAACCCATATAGCCACCGGTAAACCTACCGATCACCTCGACAAGTTCAGGTCTAAGATGCTTTAAGCCCGAAATGTCTACGTTTCCGCGAAATTCAATCTTACGCAAAAGGCTCGCATAGGCATCAGGAGTTAGAACAAGTTCGCCGTGAACGGGACTCGCCAGCTTCATAGCTTCGTTACGGCCGAGACCACGTGAAGACATGAGGTTAATACAAGGAATTTGTCTTCCACTACTCATGGAGAGGCGACGAATGATCGGCGCATCCGAGCGCCCACTTCCACTCAATACAAGAGCCTGTAGATTCGGAAAATATGCCGGCACGATCGTCGTCTTGCCTTCGTTTGAGCAATTATTCAATTGGAGAGTTTTCACCTGAGGAACGACACCCCTTCCGGCAGGCAACGCCTTTTCATCGATATGCAGAGTCTGTAGCTGCGGGAAGGATTGTAGCGCCTTCACCGACACAGGACTATCGCCCTCCACTACAAGAGTCTGCACACGCTCGCACAACTCAACAGGGATGGCATCCAAAAAATCTCTACTCCAAACAGTAAGGTGCTTAACGTGTGGGGCTAGCTGCCTCAGCAGGACTTGAGTCGCATCACTTGTATTCGTTACCCTGATCTTGCCATACGAGAGACGTTGGACCCCATGACGTCGTAAAAACTGGTCACAACGAGTTACTGTAGGTCCACTAGGATAAAGCTCCGCTGCCTTCTCTATAAGAGGGACCACTGTCGACACCGTAATTTGTGGATGCATGGCAGCATCAAAACACGCAGAGACAAAATGGCAATGGTCTTCGAAATTGCCTGCATGCTTCAGTAGTTCCATCACTGCAGAAAATGGCATCGGAGCCCCTAGCCGCATATCGCCGGTATTGCAAAATGCTATCAGGCCACGAACAGCCTCGTCGCTAAGCCCAGACACCTGCACGCATCCACGCTCGGTGTTAACGGTACAGAGTTGCCTAAGGGAGCGCGGCACATCGACTAAGCCCACTGGAGCAAGAGCTAGGCTTGTCTTACACCAAGCGCCATGCCCAACAGGTATATACACCACAAGGGAAGAGCTCGCCGGAGCCAGGTTATTTTTCGCGTTAAATCGATCAAAGAAAAGGCTATGCTGAATACACACACGCCCATAGTCATTTTCTGGCAAACGGTTTGCGGTCTGCAACAACAACGCTACCGAAAAAGCAAAGAGACGAGAGGACTTCCCCACAAACGGCATGACTACTTTACGCGCCCAAGTGTTGGTGTCGATAGAGCCATCTGCCATCAGCTTGGATAGCTTCTCCCAATCACTGAGCGAGATCTTCTGTTCCTCTTCAATGACCCGAAGGATCTCAGTCATCAACGCATTAATCTGCTCGTCTACAGTCGGCGGCTTGACCGCTTCCTTAATGGGAGGTTCGCCTACGCTTACTTTATGGTCTGATAAATCAATACTCGCGTCCGGTGTCGCGACTTTAAGGGTAAGCTCGTCCATATCATGACTCCTAAATTATTCTACGCCAGTATGCCACAAACGATTGCTTAGTCACCAGATGCGAAAGGTTAATACATTCAATCGATCTGACCACACAGTTTTGCAAATAAACTAAAACTAAATTATAATTACTTTGTAACAAAATACAGTTCCACCTACAAGACAGTATCGTTATATGCATTAAAAGTCTATTCTAGGAGCATTCTATGCCCGTAAATGCCCGCTACCTCATTAAGCCCGAGGTACGCGCAGATCTTAAGGACCACGACTGGTATAAATCTCAATGCGCCAACGGTGTGGGATTGCAGAAGATGCTAGGTTTCTCCGACGACACTGTGATGGGCTTCTATGAAGCTGCGTGTGCCTTGCTTCAAAACAAGCGCTATCAGGACTCTGCAGACGCCTTCTTTTTCCTCAGTCACCTTGCCCCACAAGTAAAAGCTTTTTGGCTTGGTCAAGCCCGCAGCGAGAGACTACAGCAGCATCCTAACGAGGCGATTCCACTGTATATGGCAGCTCTTGCCCTGGACCAAGGCAACGAAGACCTGTATCTCGAATGCGTCCGCTGCTGCTTGGCGGCAAATAACGTTGAAGCCGCTCATAGTGTTCTCGATGACGCCATCAGCTATGCAAGCGCACATACTGATGACACAGGCTGTAAAAAGCTGCACGACACATGCACACAGGGAAAAGAATGGATTACGCGCAAATACGCTAAAGGGGGACTAAACTAATATGGATGATTCAATGAGCCTTCCTCCGGACCCATCACTGCGATCTGGTCTCCCTCCGGCAAAGACATCTACAGATGAACCCGAATTCATTTTTGACCCCAAAAGAGACGACTACACAACGCTAACGGACCGCAACGAGATAAAGGCAGCGCGCAAGGAAATTCAAAAAGAGCTCAAAAAGCAAAAAATTGTGGGGCCTCTCTTTGGCGCTGCTAACGCCGTCTGGAAGAGGAAAGTCGTGATTGGTGGCAGTGTAGCTTTTGTGGCAGGATCAGCGCTAGCAATCGGATCGATATGCACGGGTCAAGTGGAGCTGGTTGTTCCCGCGGCGTTACTCATTGGCGGGGGTGTGGGGGCTATTGCCCTGAGTCCGCTTATTGAAAAAGCCATCAGCAAGGGCCTAGACGATGCGGGGGTTTTAGACTGGGGCTACGAGTTGCAACAACAGGCTGTCAACGTAGATTGGGACCAGGTCTGGGAAGATCTTGCAGACGGCGCCTCGGATTTCATTAGAGACTCTCTAAATTCCGTAGCAAGTGCCGTAGACGGCATCGGAAGAAAGGACCAAGATTCTTCGTATGACGGCTACTACGGGGGCTACGTTGATGAGGCCAGTGACGAATATCTCTAGTAGGATGATTCAGCCACAAGCGACCACTGAGGGGCCTCAGGGTGTTTTTTTGCGTCACCCCACCCTCACGGGTGGGGCTATCATAAGACGGCTCTTCGGGTCTTATAATGGAACTCATTGTCTCAACCTCTTATAATTCTATATCCACCAAACAATCAACTTATCCACATAAAATAAACAATAACTATTAAAAATAATAAATCTGTTATATAATTTATTTTAGTAGGAGGGTTTTATGCCAATACATCGATTTGATCCATATTCCAGCTCAGAAGGTATCCCCCCAGCTGAGCCATCAGAAATTGGAACGCCAGAAGAAGTGAACGCTTTCGGTAGTGGACCTCCGGATCCCACTACCATGCCAAATAAGGCTAAGCCCCGAGATCTATCCCCGGAAGAGAAGGGCAAGATCCAAAAAAAAGCGGCCGAAATATCCGGCCTTCCGGCCGCACAAAATACGGCGGCACAAGCCCAGCTCATAGCCACCGTACTGCAATCTAAACAAGGAGGCTAGAGCGATGAAATCTGCACCCCAAGAGCCATCTGAAAGCGATACCAACTACGACGCTAGCGTTGAGCATTTCGTCGATCTTGCTGTCGAAACGCTGCGAGACGGCTACCACAATGAACTCGAGACATTCGAAGTTTACGCCGAACGGCAGAAGGCAGAAATGCGTCAGAACTTAGGGAAATACCGCGAGAGGCTCTCCCATGGCTACGCAGTCCTACTGGAAGAGCTGTCTAAGGAACCTTAAACCCCAACCTAGTGAGAAGCGGCACCTATGGAAATGGAAGATCTCGAAGAATTTATGATCCCGAAGGAAGCGATGGAAAAGCTCAACGACCCTGAGCTATTGCGGCGCTATATTGAAGAGGGGAAGACATTCCAAGATATTCTCGGCTACAAGCAAGAAAGCATGGACAAGTTCTATGATGTTGCCTGCAACCTATATAGGAATCATCGTTATAAGTCGGCTTCGGATGCCTTTCTTTTTCTTACAACACTTAACCCCTACGTCCCCGAGTATTGGCTCGGTCAAGGCATGTGTGAACAGGTCAACGAAGAGTATAAACAGGCGCTCGTAGCCTACTCCATGGCCATTCTTGGCGATCGCGACATGCCTGTCGCGCACTACCATTCGGCGGCCTGTCACAACGGTCTGGGCGACGTCCACGCCGCCCTCGCGTGTCTTGAGAGAACACTGCTGATCTGCGGAGACAAAGAACAGCATGCCGCCATCAAAGTACAGGCTCAGCGCTCTAAAGATCTGCTGAACGCACGCAAAAAGCCATCATAAAACACACCAACTGAAATCAAATTTCATTAAATAAATAGTAAATTTGATAAAATAATATATTTATAATATAATTATATTATATACAATTATTACAACAGGTGTTGTATGCCACTAAATCAGCGATATCTTATTGATCCCGAGTACAAGAAGGGTCTACAAGACGAAAAATGGCTCAACTCCAAGATGGGCGACGGCAGGGGACTTAAAGATGTCCTAGGCTTTTCTGACGATGCCGTCGTAGGGTTTTATGAGGCTGCTTGCACTTTACTTGAACAGCAGCGTTACGAAGACGCACGGGATGCCTTTTTCTTTCTTAGTCACCTGTCCCCTCACGTGGGAGCATTTTGGCTCGGTCAAGCGCGTAGCGAGCAACTTAATGGCAGCCCTGATGAGGCTATCGCCTACTATATGGCAGCCCTTGGACTGGACCAAGCCAACCTCGAGCTATACATGGAATGCGTACGCTGTTGCCTAGCAGCCTATAATTTCGACAGTGCTCTCACTGTTCTCGATAACGCTATCGACTACGCAAACCAACACCCAGACAACGGAAATTCAACACAGCTACACGACGCCGCCGTAGAAGCTAAGGAATGGATCATCGCCACCTACATGCAAAACAACTCAGATGAGGGCGAAGCAGCGGCGTAAGTAAAACAACAAGAAGGTCTTATAAAATGAATGATTACAGCGGCGCATATAGCGGTGGTGGATTTGGCGGCGGCGCTTTTAATCCCGATTACACAGACAATAGCGGTGGCGGCCCTCCTTCTGCATATGGCACGCCACCTCCAAGCCCCTATACTCCACCGTCTGGCGGCTACACATACCCAACCTCGCCGCCCCCTATGGGCTACCCTCCGCCACCTCCCTCTACAAGTTACCCCGTTAGCGCTCCGCCTCCGTCCATGGGATACTATCCGTCGACTTCCTACTCCTCATCGAGTCACGAAGCCCCTGCTGTTACGTCTGGAGCCCCCCCATCCTCTAGTTCCACAATGCCAGAAGTTAGCACCCCCGGAAACTCTAGTGGAGTGCGTACTGAAGTAGCGAAGAAGCCCAAAGGCCTTATGGGCAAGCTGGGAAACTTCTTAAAGAGCAATTCTGGGATGTTTGGTGCTGGAGCTATTGTAGCTGTCTTAGGAGTAATTCTTATCGCCATAACTTTTCCAGCGAGCGCCGGACTTCTTGTCGGCGCACTCGCCATTGTAGGTGGTGGCGCCATGATGATGATGGGTGGAACAGAAGGGCTTATAGATAAAGCGAGTGGTCAGGGGCCACCAACAACGCAACGGCAAATCGAGAGCAGCAGCACACCCACATATGAAACAGAATATGAGGACAGCTCTAGAGGCTTAGACCCTTCGTCACCTCCTAGCTTCTCAGAATTCAGCGAGCCGACCGGCTCAATAGATGATGACTATGATGTCGATGATGACGATGATGACGATGATGACTATCTGAGTGTAGCTGATAACTATCTGTTCCCCGACGACACACGAGGCTTTTCCGTTGACGATGACTCTACTTACGCATCTTCTTCCTACGATTCGCACACTCGCGATGATTCTACTGTTTATGATGACTCTATTTACGCATCTTCTTCCTACGATTCGGTTACTCGCGACGACATGATAGACACCACGCAGTCTCAGCCCACAGGGATCAAAGGCGCAGCCCTGAACCTTTGGGGAGGTATCGTGGGTGGCTTAAGCCGAGGTCTCAATATTGTCGCCGGAAGAAAGCCCGATTACGAGAGAATACACGGTGAAGATGACTCTATGCTTTCACTAGATTCTGACTATCACGGGTCGACAGCAGAACTCCCTCCAGCAGAGAGACTGAGTCAATTGTCGTGGGACGCTATCGCCAAAGTCGATCCAGGCACTGTTGACCCATGGATGCGGCAACCCATTGGTATAGATGAAAACGGCAACGATATATGTCGAGTGTGGAAACAAGGCGACGACGAAACTGAGGGCGCCTGGCACTACTTCGCTGTTAGCATCAATCCCGCTGGGGATCCTCCTGTGAAAGCTACAGCACTCGGCACCCAAGATTTAGGTGAACGCCTAGACCCTGACTTCGAAAGGCTGGGCCTAGACCTCAGCTACGAAGAAATTGATTCAGCGCAGTTGTGTGGCTCAGACGAACACGACAACGACATATGGCGCTTTTGGACGGAGGATGCCGACGGCACTGGCGACTGGAAGTATGCCGCCGTTCGCATAGGAGAGACGTCAGCATCCGCTAAGTGGTTAGACGACGACATCGCCGAGATAGAGGCTGACGATATGGCACGAATCGCTAAGGCACGTTTCGATCAACTCGAACGGATCGAAAACCGGGATGCCGGAGGACCTCCACCGTTAATCGTTCCAGACAAACCGATGCCTCGCCCTCCTGGCAAACCTGAAGTCATCCCAAAAGGAGGAGGTCTTGGTATAGAGAGCGACCTGCAGACCTCGGCCACCTCTATCGAAGACCGGAATCCCGATGACCCCTTCCAAAGATTCTTAGACGGAAAAAGCGACATCGATACGGACGAGGCCTTTCGGCAGTTGAGTGGCGAAACGCAAACAGCTCCTGTTGGCGAGAAGAAGAAAAAGAAAGGCTTGGGACGTGTAGGCAAAGGCCTGCGTGATCTCAAAAAGCGGGTAGGCAAGAAACAAAAGAAGGCTCCGCCACCCGTGGTAGATCCGCTAGGGGGAGTTACCCAAGCCGATATGGATGCGTTTCTAGAAGAGCAGGAGAGAAAGCGACTTGGGCAGCAGGGTTCAGACGAGTTGGACGTTTAGACAGTGCAAATCAGAGGCTTCCGACTCCGTTTTACGTGAACGAAAAATTTTCTTGCTAGGATAGTAAGCGCTTGGTTATAACCGAACCTTAAGATCAAAACAGTGAAAACTGCAATAGACAAGCGCTTTATCGACTATGGAAAGTACTGAGTTTCTAAGCCCTAAATCTTCCAAGATCATCCCTTTTCCTCAGACTGTTGTGTGGCGGGTGCGTCATCTTCCTTTGAAACGCAGCTTCGATATTCTATTCAGCTTTGCTGCGCTCACGTTAGGTCTGCCTGTATTTCTGTTGATCGCCTTGGTGACGCGCTTAACGTCCAAGGGCCCCGTCATCTATTCGCATCAGCGTGTGGGACGTGGCGGCAAACTCTTTAGCTGCTACAAGTTCCGCACCATGTATGCCAATGCTGACGCGATGCTCGAGGAGGTTCTCGACAGCGACCCACAGCTACGAGAAGATTGGGAAGAGCGCCGAAAGCTTGCCAACGACCCCAGGGTGACACCGATGGGGCGTTTTTTGCGCAAGACGTCCCTAGACGAGCTACCGCAGTTCTTCAACGTCTTAGTAGGGGACATGAGTGTTGTCGGCCCCCGCCCCGTCTGTACTGATGAAGTCAAACAGTTCTTCGGGATGAAGGCCTACAAGATCCTTCAAGTCCGCCCTGGCGTTACTGGCCTGTGGCAGACAGCAGGTCGCAGTGTCTCTACCTACGAGGAGCGAGTGTCACTGGACGAAAACTACGTCGACACGCATTCTTTCTTCGTGGATTTGCTCCTCGTACTTAAGACCATCCCCCGTATGGTGTGGCCGCGCGGAGCTTGGTAGAGCCCGCAACCCCGATATATCCTAGTGTATAGCCGATCTGACAGCAACCTTATTGCATTTGCCCTGGCGCTTGCGTGCTTGCCTCTACTCACGGTCCCTATCTTATGGCCGTGGTTGAGGCTGTCGTTTTTTGCGCCTTATCTCGTAATCCTATTCTACAAGCGCCCGCTTTCAAGCTGTTTATGGCACAGCTTAGCTTGCGGCTTGATTATGGATCTGTTTGCGTCGCGGTGGCGCCTAGGCATCCATGTTGTGACCTACTGCCTAACAACCGTTGTGCTGTATCGCGGCAAGGCGCATTTTTTTGAAGACAAGATCTCGACACTCCCCACGATGACGCTGTTGTTTGCTGTGATTTCGACGTTGATCGAAACCGTACTCCTTGGGGTCTTTTCCTCTGGGCTCCCCTTTAGCTGGGGATGGACTGCAACAGACCTCGTGCTGCTTCCTGTCGCCGACGCGATCTATGCTATGGCGTGGTTCTCGCTGCCGGCATATCTGTTGCGACGGCGCCCTAGCCGCTTCGACAATACACTCTCGTTCAAAACCGAAAGGTAGGCAAGGACGTTTCCCTGCAAAGAAAGCAAGACACTCAGATTTTTAGACCTTCGTGGATTGGATCTCGGAAAACCATGGAGGTCATGGAGATCAGCATGGAGGTCATGGAGGATCATGCGGGGTATGAATGTCTCTATTCAGAAGCGTAGCAGCGTCCTGACTGATGACCTTTAGACTTCGTTATGGAATAACATGCATGATGAAAGATCCGAGAAAGTCTGAACTTTCTTCAGGGGGGCTGCCGACCACAGACTAACTCTTGTTTGAAGACGACCGGTTTGCGAAGGGCTTTAATAAGAGTCACTCTGTGTACTGTTAGTCCCTCCATGTCCTCCATGCTGATCTCCATGTCCTCCATGGTTTTTCGAATTTTAGATTCGGGAACAACAGACTGATTATCAATAAAAATATTTCTCCTCACTAAAGTCAAAACAGGCCCATGAGAAAAAAGCTATTCACGATCTTCTCATCTGGGCAATGGGCTGGTTGAAAAATGCCGAAAGTCGAGACAGAGACGCAGAGAGGCTTATCTAAGCAAAAAATAGAAATAGATATCGGGGTCTGGACCGTTCATTTCCTCCTGTTTTCCTCTTCGTCTTGGTTTCTCTGCCAAGAAAGCAAGACACCAGGACAAGCAGGAAAGAGCAGGAGCAATGGTTCCAGCCCTAAGACCCGATTGCTGCCCTACGCAATTTGCCCCCTTGTAGTGGTGTTCTGTGTGCTAGCGCGCTATACTGCCCCTCTGTAGTAAACACCATAAATGCCCTCCTTATAGTAGCTGGCCGCCATGACACTTGCAGCACCTCCTTTAGCGGAGCGCTTACGCCCAAAAGTTCTCGATGACGTTGTAGGCCAAGACCACTTGGTGGGTACGGACGGCATTTTAGCGCGGACGATAGCCTCGAAGAAGCCTCTCTCCATCGTTCTTTGGGGGCCTCCAGGTTGCGGTAAGACCTCCATTGCGCGCCTCTATGCGCAAGCCTTTTCCTTCCGCTTCTGCGCGTTGAGTGCTGTCTTTGGGAGCGTCTCGGACCTCAAGCGCATCGTTAAAGAGGCGCAGGAGTCTCCTCTGCTCCACCGCGGCACTGTAGTTTTTGTGGACGAGATCCACCGCTTTAACAAAGGGCAACAGGAGGCTTTTCTCCCATTTATCGAAGATGGAACTCTTGTCCTAGTGGGAGCTACTGCCGAAAATCCATCGTTTCACTTAAGCCACGCCCTGTTGTCTAGGACGCAAGTACTTACTCTTAAATCGCTCGATACGAAGGCCTTGGATCGATTACTTGGCATCTATGAAGAGAAATTCAGCCCCCTCCCTCTCGATTCCGACGCACGCAATCAGTTGATCACCATGGCTCAAGGCGATGGGCGCTATCTCTTCAACATGGTGGAGGCTCTCGAAGGCCTGGCGGACAAAGAGATTGTCACACCCGAGCGACTTAGCCATGTCGTCCAACAGCGTGCAGCTCTTTTTGACAAGGGAGGCGAACAGCACTACAACATCGTTTCTGCGCTGCACAAATCCATCCGTGGCAGCGACCCCGACGCAGCTCTCTACTGGCTCGGGCGTATGCTAGCAGGAGGCGAGGACCGCTTGTTTATCGCTCGGCGCCTCATTCGCATGGCAAGTGAAGATATTGGTCTAGCGGATCCTCAGGCTCTCACACAAGCGATTGCGGCGCGCGACGCCTTCCAGATGCTTGGTAGCCCCGAGGGAGACCTGGCTCTAGCTCAAGCTACCGTGTATCTGGCTCTAGCACCCAAGAGCAACAGCCTCTACACAGCATTCAAAGACGCTCAAAAAAGTGCTCACAATACCACACATGTGCCCCCTCCAAAGCACATCCTAAATGCGCCTACGGCACTAATGCGCAAGGAAGGGTATGGCTTGGGTTACCAATATGATCACGACACCACACATGGCTTTTCGGGGCAGGACTATTTCCCCGAGGAGCTAGGCCGTCAACGCTACTATCATCCTCAAGAGCGCGGCTTTGAACGCGAGATGAAGAAACGCCTAGAGTATTTTGCCAGCCTAAGAGCAAAGCTTGCGCCCTAGACTTGAGATGCCCCACTTAGAAGCAACCCCGTGAACATGTACACCTCCTGAACGCGTACAATCCGACGTCACATATAAATCAAAATGTAATAAATCGATAATTTGACAACGCATGTTAAATCGAATAGAGTACACATAAAACACCAAGGTCTATAAGCATGAACTATGAGCCCCCTATCTTGTCTGATAGCGCCGCACATACGCGCCCTTATGTGCGCTCAGATGAACAGAAAGCCAAAGTTCAGCAGACTCAGGCATTTTGTGCGCAAAAGGCTATTCGACAAAAAAAGGCAGCCAAAGCGGCCATCGCCGCCATCAACCCTTTGCTTACTCTCAATTTGACAACTTTTAAAAATTTCGATGAGCAAGCTACCTTATTCACCATACATTCACATCGCGCACCTTTCCATGTGCTCATACTCAACGGGCTGTCAAAACTCACAGACACCTTTATTCACAAATTCACTAAAATTCCCCGCGATGAACCACTAGTACATGTAGACCTGCGCGGCTGTAGTGGCATCTCCCAGAAGGCCATCAACGCATGGGTTGACTTGCGCCCCATGCTAACCGTTTTAGGACCTGGTGCAAGTGCCGTCACCCAAGGCTACCTGGTCAGGGACTGATTGTCGGATGATCTCTCATCAGAACTCCGCAACTCTGTAAAGGGGCCGGACCCTGTATAAAGGGGCCGGACCCTGCGATTCGTGCAATTCTAAGATCTTTAGGCCTTCGTGGACTGAATCTCGGAAAACCACGGAGATCATGGAGGTCTGCATGGAGAACATGGAGGATCATGAGGGAAATTTTTGGTCTTCCTTGAAAAGCATAGTGTCCTGCCTTTAGGCTCAACAATAAGAGTGAATGCATGACGAGAATTTTGAAAGTGACCGGTTGACGATGGGGTTTAATGGGAGACGCTTTGTGAACGATTAGCCCCTCCATGTCCTCCATGTTGATCTCCATGGCCTCCATGGTTTTTCGAATTTTAGAATCGGGCACGCACACGGGCAGGGGGAAGACCACGCTCGTCAGGGACTGATTGCTGGATAATCTTGTAACACGTTAACATAAATCCACCGGGAGGTTTGCGTGCTACAAGAAACTGTAATTGCTTTGGGTAATACACTGATCGACTTTTTCCACAACTATGGACCGCGTATAGCCACCGTGCTGGCTATTTTCGTCATAGGTATCTACATCGCACGTCGTATACGCGGAGCTATTGGCGCACTTTTGCGGCGCAGTAGAGTTGATGAAACACTCGTGGGATTCCTCCAGGAACTTGTCTACTACACAGCGGTAGCCATCATCGTGGTTACAGCACTGGACAAACTGGGTGTTCCCAAAACATCGCTTGTTGCAGTGCTCGGTACCGCTGGCTTGGCGATTGGCTTAGCTCTTAAAGACTATTTGTCCAACCTTGCTGCTGGGGTCATGCTTTTCCTTAATCGCCCCTTCGCCATCGGCGATGTCGTAAACATTGCGGGTACCCAAGGCAAGGTCACGGGAATTAATATCTTTATGACGACGTTAAAGTCTCCAGACAACCAAATGATCTTTGTTCCCAACAGTAAAATTTTAAGTGGCGTTGTCACCAACATCACATTCCATCCCAAGCGACGCATGGATCTCATCATCGGCGTAAGCTATGACGAAAATATGACCGAAGTGAAGCGCGTGCTTCAAGAGGTCTTAGACAAGGAAGCGCGTGTGCTCAAAGAGCCCGCTCCTGTCATTGGTGTTGCGGAATTCAGTGACAGTAGCCTAGATTTCAACGTAAGACCTTGGGTCAAGAGCTCTGAATTTTTAAGTACGAAAATGGCACTCCTCGAACAAATTAAGCTTGCCTTTGACAGGGAAGGAATCTCTATTCCCTACCCACAACGTGATGTACACCTCGTCCACGAGACCGCTACCAAAAAAGACTAAAATACAGGACTACAATGAATCTTCTTAAGAAGCTCATAAGTGGCTGCATGCGTCTGCCGCTAGCCATACAAATCTGGGTCGCTGTCCTCATCATCCTTAACGGCATCGTTCCCCTATTCTTTTTTGGGCACCTAGAAGCTAAGCTCGTCCTCGGCGTTGCTGTTGTCAACACTATCGCTGTGATCGCTCTGATCGCACTAGCAGGATTCACGCGACTAGTTGGAATGGGCCACGCCCTATGGATCCCGCTAATCTACTTTCTGTGGGGGAGTCTTGCCCAACACCCTGCAACGACAGCCTTCGGAGTTTGGCTTCGTCTGCTGATGGCTGCTAACGCCGCTTCACTCGTCATGGATACCATCGATGTCATACGCTTCCTTCGTGGCGACCGCAAGGAGCTCTACGTCGACGAGGACGAGTCGTAGCCCTCCCCACAGACCACTCAAACACAGCTACGTACCAAAATGATTTCTTGACAGAAAGCGACATCCGCCCTACTAATGAGATTGACTAACCATTACTTTAAATAGCTGTCTGTATGGCCATTGAACTCACAGAAAATCTGGGACGTGTCCCTTGGCGCCGCTGGTCGCGGGCCTTGATAGGAACGCTGCTGCTCGTGGGAATTGTCCTGTCCATTCTATCGTGGTGGCGCGTCTGCTCAGCTGCCTGCGAAGCTGGTCACAAGTACAGAATTTTTGGCCTACACTTCGAAGCTGTAGGACTTGCCTTCTTCTGTGCTGCAGGCATCGCGCATCTCTGTGCCAAACACTGGCCTCAGCTGTCTAGTCTCGTTAAATTGATGATCTTCAGTTCCGCCGGAGCCGAGATCAAATTCATGCTCGTCCAAAAAAATGAAATCGGCAGCTGGTGCCCCATCTGTGTGAGTATCGCCGCCTGCATCGCCCTCATGGTCCTCATCATTACGTTTGAGTACCTAGTGCGGCTGCGTCAACATCTTAAGCAAGAAAATAGGAGTGGGATCATGAGGAGTTTTTGGAGTGGTATCACCTCCGTCACCGCCCTGATGGTTGGTTTCACCGTCGGTGCTATCGGGATTGGTAAAGTGGAAACGACATTTGCCAGTATTTCGGCAGAAAAAGGGGAAAGCCATATCTTCGGCAACACCCAAAGCCCGGTCACAGTTTTTGTATTCTCGGACTGGTTTTGTCCGGCATGCCGTAAATCGGAGCCTGCTCTAGAGAAAGCCTATCCTGAGATCATGAAGAATGCGCGATTGATTTTCGTAGATGTCCCTATCCACGAGGATTCACTCAACTTCCTTCCCTACAACCTCTCGTTTATGCTGAAGAATAAGGGGCAATACGTAGAGCTGCGCCACGCACTCGCGGACCTTGCGGAAGACAATGCCTCGCCGTCAGACGAAGATATCGAGCAACTTGCCCATAGCCATGGTACGACTTACCAGCAGTTAGAGTACCGCCATATTAATAAAGGATTAAAATACTTCAAAAAGAAGGCCAAAAAGTACAAAGTCGACAGCACACCTACTGTGGTCATTGCTAACGTCGACAAAAAGAAAGCACGTAAGCTTTCGGGGTACAAACAGATCTCCGAGGCAAACATTCCGCATATCATCGACACGATGCGTAAATAGCAATTTTTTACGTTCCCGTTCGCGTTCTGGCCGGCAGGCCGTCGATTACCTAAGTGATTGACGGCCTATGATGCTGAAGCCCGTTGCTGAAAAGCGCCGCATAGACTACACTTACTCTTCTAATTAAGCTACAACGTCATTGGGCAAGCATCTCAACCCCAACGCAAGGATTGCACCTATGGACAGAAAGTTTCTCGAGTCTCTAAAAAGTGAGCTAGAAGACGTTAAGGTGCAGGGACTCTACAAAGAGGAACGCGAAATTACTTCTCCCCAGCAGGCGGAGATCTCCATAGCGGACGGACGTAAAGCCCTGAATTTCTGTGCAAACAACTATCTTGGCCTGGCCAACCACCCCCGACTTATTGAAGCCGCCAAAAACAGCTACGCCGACCACGGCTTTGGGATGGCGTCCGTGCGTTTCATCTGTGGCACTCAAACGATCCACAAAGAGCTCGAACGCAGAATTTCCGCCTTTTTAGGCACCGACGACACCATCCTGTATCCTTCATGCTTCGATGCCAACGGCGGCCTATTTGAAACGCTGCTAGGCCCTGAAGACGCTATCATCAGTGACGCATTAAACCACGCGAGTATCATTGACGGCATCCGCCTCTGTAAAGCTAAGCGCTTGCGTTACCATAACAACGACATGGCGGACCTAGAGGCTAAACTCAAAGAAGCCGACGGATGCCGCCGTAAGATCATTGCTACCGACGGGGTCTTCAGCATGGATGGCACCATCGCCAACCTGAAGGGCATCTGTGATCTCGCCGACAAATACGAAGCCCTCGTCATGGTCGACGACTGCCATGCCGTCGGGTTCCTAGGTAACAAGGGCAAGGGCACCCCCGAATACTGTGGGGTCGAAGGACGCATCGATATCATCACCGGAACCCTAGGTAAAGCCCTGGGTGGCGCATCGGGAGGCTACACCTCTGCCCGCGCTGAAATCGTCGAATGGCTGCGACAACGTTCGCGCCCCTACCTATTTTCAAATTCCGTGGCTCCAAGCATCGTCGCAGCCTCCCTCGAGGTCATGGACATGCTCGAAGACGGCGACGCGCTGCGACGTCAGCTGCGCGAAAACAGCGAGTACTTCCGCGGCAAGATGACAGCTCTTGGGTTCGACCTCGTTCCCGGCGACCATCCTATCATCCCGGTGATGCTTGGAGATGCCAAGGTCGCGCAAGACTTCGCTGCGCGTATACTCGATCATGGAGTCTATGTCATTGGCTTCTCCTACCCCGTCGTACCTAAGGGGCAGGCGCGAATCCGTACCCAGATGTCTGCTGCACACAGCCGTGAGGACTTAGCACGGGCTGTAGAGGCATTTGCCACTGTGGGGCGTGAACTTGGCATCATCGGTACTGCGAATGCCACTGCTAGTTCCAACGCGTAGAAAGCGCTGTCTTTCGGGGCTGCGAATACACCAATGTACTGAGTCTTATTGTCTAATAGAGCAACTGTAGAGGCTTCATGAAAGCAATCGTAAAACAATATCCTAAAGAGGGACTTTGGCTACAAGATGTCCCCTGTCCAAAGCCAGGACCCAACGAGGTCCTGATTAAAGTCCGCAAAGCCGCTATTTGCGGCACCGACCTCCATATCTACCAATGGGACAGCTGGGCACAGAAGACGCTGAAGACACCCCTCGTCATAGGGCACGAGTTCATGGGCGAGGTCGCTGAGCTTGGCAGTGCCGTCCACAGCCTTAAAGTCGGGCAGCGCGTCAGTGGCGAAGGGCACATCACCTGTGGTAAATGCCGCAACTGCCGAACGGGAACCCAGCACTTATGCGCACATACGCAAGGAACGGGCATCCAACGGCATGGTTGTTTTGCGGAATTTTTTACGCTGCCAGCCGAAAACGTTTACCCCTTAAGCGATGCCATCGACGACGAACTGGGTGCTATTTGCGATCCGTTTGGTAACGCTGTCCATACAGCGTTGTCGTTTGATTTGGTCGGCGAAGACATCCTCATCACGGGAGCAGGACCTATCGGCCTTATGGCTGCTGCGGTAGCCAAACGCTGTGGTGCCCGTAATGTTGTGATCACAGACATCAATCCCCACCGCCTCCAGCTCGCCAAAAAGCTAGGCTGCTGTACAGCTGCTCTCGATGCCAACGACCTCAACTTAAAGAAAGAGCTACATGCTCTGGGAATCAACGACGGTATCGCTGTAGGCATGGAAATGTCTGGGAGCCCAGCAGCACTTGCCGACATGTTGGATGCAATGCAACCCAATGGCAAAGTCGCTCTGCTAGGAATACTCGCTCCAAGTACCAAAGTTGACTGGGATCTCATCGTATTCAAGGGTCTTCATCTGAAAGGTATCTACGGGCGTGAAATGTTCCGTACCTGGGACCAGATGCAGCGCCTTCTCGAGGGTGGCCTTGATATCGGCGGTATCATCACACACCATTACCCCTACGAGGAATTTGAGAAGGGTTTCGCTGCTATGGCCACAGGAGAATCCGGCAAAGTTATTCTGGAGTGGTCGTAGCGTTAGCGATGTTGTTCATTCGGTGGTGATT
>JAJFMA010000211.1 GCA_021772415.1 Chlamydiota bacterium | reverse complement strand
AAGGCCCTGCTGCCTTTTAGCGACGTCTAGGAATATGCTGAGCATCTCGGGACCTGCAGGAGTCAAATAAGACTCCGGATGAAACTGCACCCCGTAACAGGGGTAGTCGCAGTGCTGCACCGCCATCACAAGTCCGTCGGCTGTGTCGGCTTCCACACTGAGACAGCTTGGAAGCGTAGCTCGCTCAGCAATCAGGGAATGATAACGTCCAACAGGCAAAGGTAGTGCCTGACCAGCAAACAGCCCTTTACGCCTATGGAAGATGTTGGCTGTCTTACCATGCACGACCTGCTGAGCACGCTGTATCGTGCCTCCAAATGCCTCGACAATGGCCTGAAAGCCCAAGCACACCCCAAGTATTGGAACATGTGGCGACGCGGCCTTGACGAGATCCACACAGATACCTGCATCAGCAGGGACACCAGGCCCAGGTGAAAGTATGATTCCACAAGGGTTTAGTGCCAAAATATCCGCCACTGAAATCTTGTCGTTACGGAACACACGTACAGGCATCGGAGCCTCGTCGCGCGCCAACATAGCAGCCACCGCTTGATATAGGTTGTAGGTGAAGCTGTCGTAATTATCGATAATGACTAGCATGGTAAGCCCTCCTCGGCAAGTTCTAGTGCGTGTAAAACCGCGGACGCCTTATGCCGCGTTTCGTCAGCCTCAGACTGAGGGACGGAGTCGTAGACGATGCCAGCGCCAGCACGTACGGTGGCGACACCGTCCTTGAGCACTGCCATACGAATGGCGATGCAGGCGTCGAGGTTACCTCTGTTATCAAGATAGAAGACCGTCCCCCCATAGAGTCCACGACGTGAGGTCTCCATGGTATCGATGAGCTCCATCGCCCGAATCTTGGGCGCACCACTCAAGGTTCCCGCAGGGAACGTGTATTTTAGTGCATCGACGGAGCTATGCTCGGCAGCAAGCTGGCCCGTCACGCGGCTAGCGAGATGGATGACCTTCGACAGCCTCTGGATCGTCATCAACTCCGGAACTTCTACTGTTCCTGGGGTTGACAAACGCCCCAGGTCGTTGCGAGCGAGGTCTACGAGCATCATGTGCTCAGCTTTCTCCTTGGGGTCAGCAGCGAGTTCCTTTTCGAGTGCCAAGCCCTCAGTGCCATCCTTGCGCGGGCGCGTACCCGCCACTGGATGCGTCTCCACTTCACCTTCAATCACACTCACGATACGTTCCGGTGATGCCCCCGCAACAGCGAAGTCTCCGTACTGGAGATAGAACATATAGGGAGAAGGGTTGGTCATACGCAGGGAGCGATAGACATCTAACGAAGAAGCACGCACGCGCCGACGGAAGCGCCGTGACAGCACAATTTGGAAGGCATCACCAGCAACAATATGCTCCTTGGCCTGCTCAACAAGCGCTTTGTAGGCGTCGTCATCAAGGTCAACCTCGAGGTCAGTATCACTAACGCCATTCGAAACGTTCTGTTGTACTGAAGGAACTACACCACGTAGCTGCTCGCGAATTTTAGCGATGGCATCGATACCCTCGATGTAGCTGGATTCAATATCCTCGCTCACCTTCACTATGCGTATGATGTAGACGCTTTGTGTGAAATTGTCGAAGGCCACAAGCTCCTCGTAGAAACCATCGCGCATGTCGGGGATATCGTCTTCGACACCCTTGTGGCGGTCCGGTATGTCTTCCACAAAGCGTATACTGTCGTATGTGCAGTAGCCGATAACGCCTCCAGCAAGTGGCGGAAGCGCCTCCGACACCGCCACGCGATACGATGCCATCAGTTCTTCTAGTGTGTCGAAGGGATCCCCTGGTTCTGTCTTGATCTCGCCGTCACGATGTACGGATACACCGCCCTCACTTGTCTCGACGAAAATCGTAGGTTTAAAGCCAACAAAGGAATAGCGACTGCATTTGCCATGCTCCCCAAGAGACTCCAAAATAAATGACGGCGCGCCCTCCGCGGCAAGCTTTTGATACACCCCCACAGGCGTGTATTGGTCCGCTGGCAACCGCGCATACACGGCAACACGCCGATGGCGCTGTGCCAGCCTCGTAAATTCTTCTAACGTTAAACAGTTAAACATGTCTGTTTCCTCTTCTATATTTGTAGATTGCGTTCTATATAGCTCCGCCACTTCTAGTGCGACGACAGCAAAAATACGGATGTAAAATTAGAGGTAGGGCTAGGCGCGCCAGCGCCAGCTAGAGGAAAGCAAGACGATGGTGAAGGCGTAAAACACAGAAGCGCTGCTATCAGCTAACAAGCTCATGATTCTAGTTCCCACAAGAGGGTTATTGGTACAGTATCGTAAAGGGTGTCAAAAACAAAAAAATTGGGGATAAAAAAGCGCGTAAGCGGCTAAAGCCACCAACGGCAAGAGCGCCAAGAAACGGCTACTCCGTAAGAAGAGATCTCGGATGTGGCTAGATCTGTGAGTTGTTCACACATTGCTATGAGCCTATTCCATAAGGTTTAAACGGTATTATATCCAAATGGAGGTTTTAATTCAAGAAGCGTTTTTTGGATCCTAGTTGTGCAAGTGAGGGTGTTCGCCAATCTCGAAGGAACCATGGAGGCCATGGAGGAAAAAACATGGAGGTCATGGAGGGGTTAGCCATTCAAAAAACACTTCCCGTTACCACGCCTCTAAATTAGCTTTAAGATAGAGACAACAAACTCCCCACAAGACCCTCCATGGCCTCCTTCCTACCTCCATGGCCTCCATGGTTTCTCCTATTTTTTAAATCAGCACAGGAGATCGACAGAAATGGGTAAACGCGAGATAATGCTACACACTAATAATGAGGATACAATGACACAACACAAAGGTCGCGGCCGCAAGGGATCCTGGGAACCTGTCGCTAAATCCTACGGCAAACAGGTCGGCAAAAGCGGGCACTACTACCATCAGAATGTCGTGCTACCTGGAGTGAAGCAACTACTGGAGCAGACACCCCCACAGTCGGTGCTTGACCTCGCCTGTGGTCAGGGTGTGTTGGCACGTCAGCTTCCCCCCAAGACACGTTATGTTGGCATGGACATTTCGCCGTCACTCATCAAGCAGGCCCAAGGCCAAAGCCGCAATAAGCTCCACCGCTTTGAAGTCGGTGACATCACCATTCCGCTAAAATTGGATACCACCTTTGACACCATCACCTGCGTGTTAGCACTTCAAAACGTTGCTGACCCTGCCCCTGTGTTTCATAATGTCGCCGGGTATCTTAGTGATGGTGGCCGCTTCATCTTTGTCATCAACCACCCCTGCTTCCGTATCCCACGTCAGTCTGGATGGGGTGTCGACGATAAAAAGAAGGCACAGTACCGCCGCATCGAGCGGTATATGTCGAAGCTCGAAGTCCCCATCCAAGCCAATCCCTCCAAGGGAGAAAAGTCTGCGCAGACGTGGAGCTACCACCACCCTCTCTCTCACTATGTAACAAGCTTACATGAGGCCGGCCTGCAGGTGCAGCAGCTCGAAGAGTGGTGCTCGGACAAAAAATCCGAGGGCCGCTCCGCCAAGATGGAAGACCGTGCCCGCGCCGAAATCCCCCTATTCATGGCCATCGTTGCTGTCAAAGCCTAAGTCATTGGACAATTGACAACTCTTGGGGCAAGCACTATGTTGTGCGCACCACTTCAGGAGGACACATGACGGTATCCGCAAGTATTTCACTCGATGGACTAAGCCTAACATTAGAGCATGCACTAGCTATAGCCCTTGGGAAAAAAGTTAGTCTCAGTTCCGAAGCGCAGTTGCGCGTTGATGCGTCGCGAAAGCTTGTAGAGGATATCGTCCAAGGGGAAGCTGCCGTCTATGGCATAAATACAGGCTTTGGCTATTTCGCCAACACACGTATCGCCCCTGAGGAACTACGCCGACTCCAGGATAATATCGTGTTAAGCCATGCTGGAGGCTGGGGCGACGCGCTGTCGATCCCACAAACGCGTTTGGCGATGGCACTACGCCTCAATGTCCTAGCTCGTGGTCACACCGGAGTGCGCTGGAAGCTATGTTGTGCTTTGCGTGATCTCATTAATGAAGAGATCTATCCCATCATCCCCAAGCATGGTTCTGTGGGTGCCAGCGGAGACCTCGCGCCTTTGGCTCATCTCGCTCTACCTATCACTGGTCGTGGGGATGTGATCTATCGAGGCCAGCGCATCCCCGCAACAGAGGCGCTTGCTAAAGCAGGATTAGAGCCCCTGCACCTAGCGGAGAAGGAGGGTTTAGGCCTCATCAACGGAACACAGGTGATGCTAGCAGTAGGAACGCTGGCATTCCGTCGCGCACAACATCTTGTTGAGATAGCAGACTTAATCACAGCACTGAGCTACGAGGCGATGGTCGCCCACACATCCCCACTAGATGCGCGCCTACACGAGCTACGAGGGCAATCTGGACAAGAGATTTCAGCAAAGGTCATCCGGGGCTATCTGGAAGGATCGTACCTATATAACTCGAACACATCACGTGAGAAAGTCCAAGACCCTTACTCGCTACGCTGCGCACCCCAAGTCCATGGTCCAACACGCGACGCTTTCAATTATGTCGGAGGTATTATTGCTCGTGAACTCAACGCCGTCACGGACAATCCGCTACTCTTCCCTGATAGTGGCGACTCGGTTAGTGGAGGCAACTTCCACGGACAGGCGCTAGCAATGGCGTACGATTTTACAGCTATTGCCACCGCCGAGCTCGGTAGCATATCGGAACGGCGTCTCGAGCTACTCCTTAACCCTTACCACAGCAAGCTCAATGCATTTTTGGCTCCAAAGGAGGGACTCGATTCCGGGTATATGACGGGACAGTACTTAAGTGCCTCGCTGGTTAATGCTAACAAACTCCTCGCTAATCCCGCGTGCACAGACTCCATCCCAGGAAATGTCGGCGTCGAAGACCATGTGTCGATGGGGATGACATCGGCACGGAAATTGGATGAATTGGTTGACAACGCTGTCACCATACTCGCAGTGGAGGCTGTCTGCGCGGCACAAGCAATTGACCTGCGTGGGGTAGGGCCGTTGGGAAAGGGGTCGCAAAGACTCTACGATGCCATTCGCAACGTGGTACCTACGATGACCGAGGACCGCATCATCGCCGAGGATTTTGCCGCGGCACGGGAAGTGCTTACGAATATCAGTGAGTGAGCGAGTGAGTTAGTGAAT
>JAJFMA010000022.1 GCA_021772415.1 Chlamydiota bacterium | reverse complement strand
GTCACGAGTCGGCCTTACAGGCCTCAGATTTCTTTTGAATCTTACCCCACCCTTCCGGGTGGGGCTACAATGAGTCGTCCCTTCGGGCCTTATGAACAATTTATCGTGATTTATATCCTTGTGCTATTTCTTTACACTCTCCATAGGGCTCAGGAAGTGTTTCTACCTTTACCCCGGGCTACGCCCGGGGCTATACATCTTGCTGGCCTTTCAGGCCGCCGGAAAATATGCGCGCTCATGTGGGATAGAGGTCATTTCATCGCGACAACCAACTACGCTACACTCTCGTCGGAGCGTCGTCCCTTAGAACCGGATTTACAGTGCATACTCGTAGCACTTCACAAAAGAAGCGAGGGTCCGGTCGTTTCCAAAAGGTCCACTCTGCCTCACCAAAAAAAGATCTCTAAGCACAATCCATATCAACGCGTTTAGGGTAAGGCTGGTAGATTCACAGCAAAATCTGAGCGAGGTTTCCAGCGAAAAACTCTTGTTGCGCCATATCTGTCGCATATGTAATTAAAATTTTTAGTTTCATCATCAACCTCGGGGGAGGACACAATGGAAACACTAAAAGCACCAGTCGCACTTGCAATCGCTGACGAACAAGCCAAAAATCAATTTGGAGTCTTTGCTGAAAATTTCAGCAAAGACCGGCCGAGCATCAGCACCGAACAGGTAATCGTTGACCTGCAAACCATTTGCTCTGAGATCTTTACTAGATCGAAACAAGCGGCATCCCAATTTGCGTATGAGCTACCCTTTTCCGGCATTGCCGTCGGTGAATCCGGCAAAGTACTTTTCCAACAATATGAAGACGTCGTTGGGGAGACCTTGAAAGGTAATTGGGGGTTAACACTAAAGCGCACTGCTGGGCAACCTAGACTCAATGTTCCTGAAGAACAGTATCCTAGCGATACAAGCTTCTTGGCCCGTGCCTACAACAAACCCTACACGTGGAACTATACGGTAGGCTGGGAGCCGGGCAATACTCATCTTGTCGCGGCTCCAAACCCCAAAAATCCGTTAAGTGCCATCGATCTGCTACGTGCCGAGAACAGAACACGTAAAGACAAGCCTTTTGGCATGTACACCGACAGGAAAATTGTGTTTACGGGCATCCAAGGAGGCACCGAAGAATATCCTGTAGAAAAAAAGAAGATGACTTTCGTACCGCTTATTCACCAGCATTTCACACATCCTGACGAGGTTCACGTCGACACAATGAATCTAGTCTTCGGCTGTAGACAGCAAGTTGTGGACTGGGCTCTCACCTACATCTACTCTACTGAACTTTATGATCCTAAAGATGCTCCCGAAACTCCACCTACCCTCGAAGACTACGTCACCTTAGCACGCTTGGGCAATCACTTGCGCTACCACGCTCTGGTGAATTTTGCCTGCACAGAGATCTGGAAGCTTGTAAACCCCGACAACATCTTTGAGGTTGCCGCACATGCTAGTGACCTGAGAAGGATGCTCACACCGGAATCCATCGAAGTGGTTAATGCAGCAACACATGCACCTCTAGACCAGCCTGACGACAAGATCGCCCAAGAGGTACTGACACTCGTTGAACTGTGTGGCGATCGTCTCTATAAAAATCCGGGGCTATGGCAAAACATCGTTTGGGGTGACCTAGATTCGGCTACGCTAGTCCACAGCTTCCGTGCGGCGCAAGGTCTCAATCACGCCACCCTACAACAGCAGGCCTTCAACGAGATTCAGACACGTGCTGCGTCAGAGAACGCCGATCTAGAGCTATTTGTTGGCTTGACGCAACTCCTTGTTACGCAAGAATGCCCAGAGATTAACCAGATCTACCTAGATCTCGCGGAGCAACTACATATTCCTTGCACCGAGGAGATGCTCACGACACTACGTGTCTTAGCGCACCCTGAACAGCACGACAACGAAGCCCCTGCCTCCGTAGAGCCTGCCATAGGCGCCTTTAGAATCGCGGCGCTCTCAGGTCTAGATACCCAAGCAAGACTTGGTGCGTACCTTTGGGACAATTTTGACGAGGGAAGCTGGCTCAGCATCGCCACGGTGGCTGCGGAGCCGCAGGTAGCTGCAACGGAGTTCGGAGGACGTCTTTTAGATTATGCTAAGCAACAACTCGTGGCTAACAATAGCCTCTTCGACACGCTACCAAAATTACAGGAAGTGAGCGTTGCTGATCTAGGACAGATGATCTGGGTTGGGGAGACACTCACATCCCAAGACGCACTGAAAGAGCAAGCTAACGAAAAGCTTGTACAGCCCGCATCTCAGCAGCTCATCTACAAAATAAACGACGCGCCTCTTGAGGAGGACTTCATCGCGTTGATAGCGCTAGCAGAGAAGACTGGAAGCGTGCAGATCCGCGCTGCTCTCACTACCGTCATGGAAGGCAATGGCGGAAATAGCCTTAAGAAGCTCTTTCCTCCCACATACGCGTCCGTATGTGAATTCTTGGGCATCGACCCAGACGCGGGTGCTAGCGGCGCAACCCCGGCATAAAGCACCACGAGTTTTTAGGCGGGAGTTTACGTACAACACGTGAGCTCCCGCTTCAGTTTATAACACCGAAACCCTCCCGGAGAGACCAATGTTAGCGGAAATCGCAGCGCAACCAAAAATTAGCAATGACGAAGCCAACGATCTTTTCACCGACTTTGCCACAGGCTTCTGCAATAAACGTGATGGCGTCAACACGGAAATGGTCATCGAGGCCATACAGACCATCTGCAACGAAGCCCTGACATCGGCCCAAAAATCAGCGAGAAGCTGTGCATACGAAATCAAGGTACCCACTCTTGCCGTCGGCGATTCTACGATGATTCTGTTTCGAGACTACGAAGAAATTGTCAGAGACACACTCGCTGCCCGCTGGCAGCTAGAAATGGTTCGCGATATCGAGCCCGGGCAGCGAATGCAAGATGCAAGGATTGCAATCGAGGAAGCTCTCTTTCCGATGCGCACAGGCATCTTTTCAAGCAACCGCCCTTACTGCTATGACTATCTGTTGAAGTGGAATCCTGACAACCTCAATGTCAACCCACCTACTGAGTTTGAGGCTCCAATGTCAGCGGAAGAGCTTTTACAGGCATCCATAGGGTCACTGGACGAACTCGCAGCCCTTAGCGCCACAACGACGATTCAGTTCACAGACAAGGATGGGCTTGCCAAGGACTATGTTGTCAACACAGCCCGCATCATTGAAATCCCTCTGTTCCGCAGCCTCTTTAGTGTTGAAGGTTTCAAGGAATCCGCCGATAAGAAAAAGATCGGGATGAAGTATGACTGTGAACAAAAGCACTTCGAGTGGATGCTCAACTACATCCAAACGACACGTCTTTACGAAGCATCGAAAGCCCCTGAAACAGCTCCGACCTTTACCGACTACACCTTCCTAGCACATCTCGGAAGCTATCTTCAAGCTCCTGAAGTTGTCCTCATGGCATGCAGGAATCTAAAGGAACTCGTCAACGACGACTCTGTCTTCACCATTGCCAGCTACATGACCGACCTATACCAAGACATGCCCCACCCACTTCCTGGGGCTGCCGATGGTGGAGCAGGATCCGAACCTCCAGAAATTAAGATCGCCCACCACTTGGCAACGCTATTGGAGCATTGCCGTCGACATCTCTACTTGAACCCTAGCAGATGGCAGGATCTTGACTGGCCGTCTCTGGAAAGCCAGACTCTAACCATGCTGTACAATGCGTCACTAGGCCTCAAGCATTCTCCGTTGCAGCTTAGGTGCCACGAGGAAATACAACGACGTATCGAGAACGAGGAAGCTTCAGCACCGAAGATGTTTGTGCTGCTCACACGCTTTCTCGAAGTGGAAAACAGCCCTCATGTTAAGGACCTATTCGTGCAGTGCGCCAAAAAGCTGGAGCTTCCCTGCACAAGCGAACTAGTGGCCAAAATGCGCACCATTTGGGCCACCCCAATAGACCTCCCGGACGGCATCACCCTCCCCGAGGCTCTTGCGATCTTCCGCCTGGCCCTTGCTGGAAATGCCAACTTCCAGGAACGACTCGCCACTCACCTAAAAGCACAGCTATCAGCAGACAACTGGCTCGTGATGGCAGCACACATCACAGACCCAAAAATTGCAGCATTCGAACCTCATGGTAGAGCCCTTTGGGAGCATACCAAAACTTATCTGACTGAGCACCCCGAACTCCTTGAAGCTCCCATCCCCGTTGATGCCACTGTAGAAACCCTGGCTCAGTACATATGGATAGGAGAGGTATTCGATAAGTCACATCTCGTTGAAAAGCCTGCAAGCGACCGGCTTATAGACCACTTGAATCACGCCCCCACCCCAGAGAATTTCTCAATAGTATTTGAGATCTTCAAAATTTCAGGTGGTGACGGACTACTGAAAGTGCTATCACGTCTCGTCACCGGAGACGAAGGAGCAGCCCTAAAAGAAAGTGATAACGACCTCTACAGCGAAATCTGTCGCGTGCTAGATATCCACGACGATCCCGTTGATGACGTCGACGACAAGGTCGGAGCGGGATCTAGCTCGGACGAATAACATCATGATGCTATGACAAAGTTTGGACAGACAGATATTCTTCTCAAAGTCGGTGACATCACCAAAGAAGAGATCGATGCCATCGTCAACGCCGCCAACAGTGGCCTCATGGGAGGCGGTGGCGTCGATGGCGCCATCCACAGGGCCGGTGGCGCTGAAATTCTTGAGGCATGTCAAGAAATCCGGCAGACACAAGGGACATGCCCTACCGGTCACGCCGTAATCACAACTGCTGGGAAGCTGCCTACCAAGCACGTCATCCACACTGTAGGGCCCGTGTGGCGCGGAGGCAAACAAAACGAAGACGCTCTGCTACGTAGCTGCTACCAAATAAGTGTGCAGCTAGCGACCGAAGCAGGAGACACTAGCATCGCCTTTCCCTCGATTAGCACAGGTATCTACGGCTTTCCCATCGAACGCGCTGCACCTATAGCCCTACACGCGGTGTACGATGCGGTGGTCAACGGTTCGTCCATCACCGAAGTACGCTTCGTGCTGTTTTCAGACAGAGACTATGAGATTTATACCCACACGCTAGAACAGCTGTTGTCTGATAACCAACTCCCGTGAAAGTTGCCGCACCATTCTAAAGAAGACCATATAAACTCAGACTCGACTTTCGAAATTTTACCCATAAAACACAGTAGGTTAATACCTTACACCTCGCAATCAACATGTAACCATCTCAGGCATTCAAACTTCCCTCATGAGGCCCGACAAGAGTGTGAAAAAGAGGACCGCGTTACTTTTTTTTAGGCCCGAAGGGCTGTAACCTGTATAGCCTGGGGTGCAGCCCCAGGAAGGCGTATTAATCTCCCGAGCGCTGTAAGTGCGACACATACTTCGTGTAAATGTGTCGCACTTACAGCGCTCAGAGCACGTTTTTACATTTCCCAGGGCTACGCCCTGGGCTGTACAGGTTGCTGGCCTTTCAGGCCGCCGGAAAATGTGCGAGCTCATGTGGGTGAACCAAAGTGTTACCTATGTTACCGAACTGTACCCGACCTTTCTGACTCTGTGGCCTGTGGTTTTTCTTCTTGATCTCTGCCATGAACTCACAATGTTGCCCTATCCCGTGCGCTCCTCCCCTAGGATTCTCTTGGGCATAAATCGCTGGGGACGTTATCCTTGACGCGAACTCCACCTTAATGAGGGGCACATTGACACATTCCGTCTGCACACAGCTCTACAACACGTCGCTAGGACTGCTGACCGATTTCTATCAGATGACGATGGCGTCAGGCTACCTGAAGCACGGTCTTGCTGAGCGTGAAGCAACGTTCCATATGTTCTTCCGCCGCCACCCCTTTCAAGGTGGTTTCACCATTGCTGCGGGGCTGGAGAATCTCGTTGATTTCGTGAAATCTTTCCATCTCAATGCTAGCGACATCGAGTACCTAGCGACGCTCAAAGGCAGCGATAAGGAGCCGCTATTCGCCGAGTCCTTTCTGGAATATCTGTCACAGATGCGCTTCACTGTAGACATCGAAGCCGTTCCTGAGGGCACTGTTGTCTTTCCTTATGAGCCGCTAGTGCGCGTTCGAGGGCCCTTGATACAATGCCAGCTTTTGGAGACACCTCTTCTAAATCTGATTAATTTCCCGTCGCTTATCGCCACCAAAGCTGCCCGCATGCGTTTAGCTGCTGGTGACGACCAAATACTAGAATTTGGTCTACGCAGAGCTCAAGGCATTGACGGAAGTTTAACCGCCAGCCGCGCGGCCTACATCGGAGGCTGTGACTCCACGTCTAATGTCCTTGCAGGCAAGCTCTTTGGTATTCCTGTAGCGGGCACACATTCGCATAGTTGGGTCATGGTCTTCGACGACGAAACACAAGCTTTTGAAGCCTTTGCCGACGCGATGCCTGCGAATAGTATCTTCCTCGTAGACACTTACGACACTCTTGCAGGTGTCGAACGTGCCATTGAAGTCGGTCAACAAATGCGTGAACGCGGCCACTCACTGGCAGGTGTACGCCTGGATTCTGGAGACCTCACTTACCTGAGTGTGCAGGCACGTAAGCTTCTCGATGACGCAGGATTCCGCGAAACTAAGATCGTTGCTAGCAACGAACTCGATGAAAATCTCATCACCGAGATGAAGCACCAAGGTACAAAGATCACTGTTTGGGGTGTAGGGACAAATCTTGTGACGGGCAAGGACAACCCTGCTCTCGACGGCGTGTACAAGCTGTCGGCAATACGCGATGAAGCTGGGGAGTGGCAGTACAAGCTGAAACTTTCCGAGCAGATGCGCAAGGTTTCCAACCCCGGCATCCTTCAAGTGAGCCGATTTAGTCGCAACGGGGAGTACGTTGCCGACGTTATTTATGACACGGAGCTGGGTTTGCCATCTCCATGCCATATCGTGGACCCTCTCGATTCTACACGCTCTAAAGATCTTGGCCGAGAGCTCGATCACCAGGACCTTCTCGTGCCCATCTTCCGCGAGGGCTCCTGTGTATATGAGTGTCCTTCGCTGCCAACAATCCGTCAACGCGCTCAGGATCAGCTCAAACGATTCCATCGTAGTATTAAACGTTTCGTCAACCCGCACCAATATGTGGTGGGAATGGAACAAAATCTCTACGATCTCAAAGTGGGACTCATTAACAACATCCGTCACGGTGCGCCTGCGCGCATCACTAAGAACGCCTCGCAACAGGACAACAACTTATGACAGCTACAGCACTACTACTCGTCGACATCCAAAATGACTTTATGCCAA
This sequence comes from Chlamydiota bacterium, assembly GCA_021772415.1. Classification (GTDB taxonomy): domain Bacteria; phylum Chlamydiota; class Chlamydiia; order Chlamydiales; family JAJFMA01; genus JAJFMA01. The sequence continues at coordinate 7,687 of JAJFMA010000022.1, read as the reverse complement.
AAGGAGCCTTAGGCGTTTATGATGCCGATAACATCATCGCTCCCATCAATGCTTTGCTAGACCTTCCCTTTGATCACATCATCGCGAGTAAAGACTGGCACCCCTCTGACCACAGTAGTTTTGCAACAGTCCAGGGCAAAGAGCCCGGAGAAGTCATCCATCTAAAAGGTATAAAACAGGTACTTTGGCCCGTACACTGCGTCCAAGATACTCCAGGGGCCGAATTTGCTCCGGGGTGGGACACTTCCGCCGTCGAAAAGACCTTCCACAAAGGCACTAATCCGGAAGTCGACAGCTACAGTGCATTCTTTGACAATGGACATCTCGAGGACACCGGTTTGGAGGAGTACCTTACCGAAAATGACATCTCCACACTATTTATCGCTGGCCTCACCACCGAGTACTGCGTAAAGTATAGCGCATTAGATGCTCTTGAACTCGGTTTCGATGTCTTCGTCATTGACGAAGCATGTTGCGGGATCAACCTCCGCCCCGACGATAGTGAAAAAGCTCTCAGTGCCATCGAAGCCGAAGGCGGAGAGATTTGTTCCGTGGAAGAAGTGGAAGAGATTCTTGAAGAGATCTTAGGGTAGTGGGATCCAATCTATTTCGTATGCAATGATGGAAGCATGAGGAATGTAGGCAAAGATATTCCCGGCTGTAGCATCACCTGCAAGGTCACCCCCAGGTCATCGCGCAGCGAAATCGTGGAATGGGACGGCGATACCCTTAAAGTACGCCTCAATGCCATTCCCGATAAAGGCAAGGCAAACGTGGAGCTGATACGCGTTCTTGCCAAAGCGTTGGGGGTGGCCAAAAGTTCCATCGACATCGTGTCAGGCCACACAAGCCGCACAAAACGCGTAGTGGTTGAAGGCGTAACGCCCGACGATGTAAAGGCGACACTGTCTTTGAGTTGAAGTCTTCTGAAAAACCCCAGTGTGTGAGAACCTTTGGCTTGTTTGGTATATGACAAATAGGTCCATTGCGTCCGTTGCGTCCGTTGCGTCCGTTGCGTCCGTTGCGTCCGTTGCGTCCGTTGCGTCCGTTGCGTCCGTTGCGTCCGTTGCGTCCGTTGCGTCCATTGCGTCCATTGCGTCCATTGCGTCCGTTGGGCATTCCTACCTTGACATCATCTACATGTCAACGTAATATTAGACTTAAAATAACTAAGCAAGAGCGAGTTAGATTCCATGAAGCGAACAAATTGGCTATCCATCCCGTTTTTTTGTGCCGCCGTTACCCTGTCTTTAACTGCATATGCAGCAACATCTGACAGTACCGAGGCTAGCAAAACAGAAGCTGCAGAAGAGGCCAAACCTGACAGCGACAAGAAGCTCAAGGAAAAGAAGTCGGTTACAGCGCACACCATCAAAATCGGCGGAAAAGAGATACAATACACCGCGACGGCAGGTAATCTAATCCTCAAAAAAGATGCTGAAGACAAAGATATCGCGAGCGTCTTCTACGTTGCCTACACGAAAGATAAAGAAAACCCGTCTCAACGCCCCATCACCTTCGTTACCAACGGAGGGCCGGGCTCTTCAGCAGTATGGCTGCACATGGGTGTCTTTGGTCCTAGACGCGTTGAACTCGACGACAACGGTTACGCACACCCTCCATACTCATTGGTCGACAACACACAATCCATCTTGGACGTCACAGACCTAGTCTTCATCGACCCTATTCCCTCGGGCTACAGCCAAGCGGCTCCCGGAGAGGATGTAAAGCAGTTCTACGGTGTTGAGGAAGATGTTAAGTATTTAGCGGAGTTCATCCGACAATTCCTTAGTCGCCACAAGAGATGGGAATCACCAAAATTCTTCGCAGGCGAAAGCTACGGGACCACGCGTGCTGCGGCGCTGGCACAGCAACTCCACGACCATGAGCACATCTACCTCAATGGCATCGTGCTGATCTCGACAGTCCTCAATTTCCAAACGCACAATTTTGCTTCCGGCAACGACCTCCCTTACCTACTTTACCTGCCCAGCTACACCGCGGCTGCCTACCACCACGGACGTTTGCCTAAGGATCTGCAGCAGCGTCCTCTAAAAGAGGTGTTGGCTGAGGTAGAGAACTTCGTAGACACGACATATAACGTGGGACTCATGCGAGGAGACGCTCTTCCCGACAACGAACGCGCTGAGCTTGTACGACAGCTTTCTCGCTATACTGGGCTCGACGAAACCTATGTTGAAAGAGCCAATGCACGCCTCCACCTATTCCGCTTTGTCAAGGAACTGCTCCGTGATCAAAAGCGTACAATAGGGCGTTTTGACAGCAGAATCAAAGGTATCGACTCCGACGCTGCAGGGGAAATGTTTGAGTATGATCCAGCTGCAGACGCCATCTTCGGGGCCTTTGCCGCAACATGGAACCACTATGTACTCACGGAGCTCGAATGGGATTCCGAGCGCAAATACGAAATCATCGCTAGTGTCTACTACGACTGGAATTGGAGCTGGAACAAGGAAAGCGGCATCAGCATAGGCAAAAAACAAGGCTACGTTAATGTCGCCGACAGCTTACGCTCAGTGATGACACGCAATCCCAAACTTAAAGTCTTCGTTGCCAATGGCTACCACGACCTCGCCACTCCTTATTATGCGGCGAAATACACCATCGATCACCTAGGCTTAGACCCTAGCCTACGAGGAAACGTTACAATGGTCGACTACGAAGGTGGGCACATGATGTATAACCACAAACCCACACTCAAAAAGATGAAGGAAGACCTCGCCACCTTCATCCAAAACGCATCGAAGTAGCTAATGTGCAGCGGTCAGAGCTAACTGGTTTTTAAAATTTTGATACAGCATCCTCTCTGGCCTAGACTTGACTTTTTTAGTTTTATTAACTATTTTACAGGGCTACAGAATAGATAATATTGGGGTAGCGCGAGAGCTCTAGCGCAAACGTCCGCAGGGTAGAGAGACCCATGTCCATCTTGTCGTCCGCTATCACTAGTGGCACTAGAAAGACCCTCTACCCTGGAACGCGTGCGCTCGAGCCCGACCTCCCCCCTAACAGTGCATACTGCGCTTACTTGGAGCTATGTGGCTCTGTGCATCCTAGAATTTTTCACGCCGATGAGCACGATATTGACTTCGAGCGGATCGATGCCGACGCATTAACGGTAATCCGCCGCTTGCAGGAAGCGGGCTTCACCGCCTACCTCGTAGGCGGTGGGGTACGCGATCTGCTGGCGAAGAAGCGCCCTAAAGACTTTGACATCTCCACATCGGCACGTCCCGAGCAGATTAAGCACATTTTCCGGCGTCAATGCCTGATCATTGGGCGTCGTTTCCGCTTAGCGCATATCCGCTTTGGCAAGAAGATCATCGAAGTATCGACTTTCCGCTCTGGTGAAGACGCCGAAGACTTAATCGTTCGCGACAATCAGTGGGGCTCTCCTGAGGAAGACGCATTACGTCGCGATTTCACGATAAATGGGCTCTTTTACGAGCCTTGCGAGCACCATGTCATCGACTACGTCGGAGGCTGGGACGACATTCATGCTGGCGTCATTCGCACCATTGGAGACCCTGTCATCCGCTTTCGTCAAGATCCTGTGCGTATGATCCGTCTCCTGAAGTTTCGCGCGCGCTTTGGCTACCACACCGATCCTGAAACGGAAAAGGCACTTATATACTGCCGCGATGAGCTCGCTAAAAGCTCACCAGCAAGGCTATTAGAAGAAATTTTCCGCATGCTCGAATCTGGGGCGTCGGCGGAATTTTTCAATCTGCTGCAGCACTACGAATTTTTGGAGATGCTTTTCCCCTGGCTTGCGCATTTCTTGGATACAGAGTACGGCGAAGAGGTATATATGCTCCTTAATGCTGTCGACCGCGTGCATAAGGAGATGCCCCCAGACCAACGCCTCGATCGGTCCCTGCTATGCGCGTGCTTGATCTATCCGATATTGGAAAGCGAAGTAGACGTCCAGTATACCGACAAGGACATCGTTCCTAATTTAGGCGAAATCACGAATTTGGCATCGACCTTAAGTAAAGCAGTGGCAAGCTCGTCCTTCTCACAGTTTCCTCGGCGCCAGCGGATGGCAACGAATTTCATTTTAACAAGTCAGTATCGCCTGACGCCAATCAATCAGCGCTACTATTTCCGTGCCAAGCTCGTGCGTCACCCTGAGTTCGCGCTAGCGCTGCAGTTTTTGCAGCTGCGCTGTGACCACGACCCAGAGCTGCGGCCTATCTATGAAAAGTGGGTCGAAGCTGGCAGGGACGCTGGTCCTGTCGACGATGAGTCTTCACAGCGAAAACGGCGCCGACGACGCCCACGTCGCCGACGCCCAAGAGGCGATTCTGGGTAGCTATGACACATCATACACCCGCTAAAGCGTCTGAGCCGCGAAAGCATACGTTGTCCTCAGGACTGGAGCTTCAGTATTTAGGCCCTCCTGTAGACACAGGCCCTTTACCTGCAGTATTTTACCTCTTTACGACAGCGCACGACAGCCTCTGTACCCCACCCTATTCCGAACCTGCCCACATCCTTGCGCAAGCTCCACTGCGTGTGTTTTCCGCTACCGTCCCCCATCATGGGGCAGGGCTTGACTCCCTTAAGGCGATGGGAGCGTGGGCCAAAGACCTCCGCAATGGCAAAAACCCCGCGGAGCCCTTTATCTCTCAACTTAGTGAAGGGCTTGATGAGCTCATCGACGCCGGGGTCATCGATCCGGACAAGCTTGGTGTTGGAGGACTCTCGCGTGGCGCCTTTCTTGCCACACATGTGGCAACACGTAGCGCCCACGTTAGCGCCATTGTCGGCTTTGCCCCGTTGACAGACCTCTTCTATGTTGAAGAATTTACGCCTTTGGCCGACAATCCTATAGCTCAAGCTCTAAAGCTGGATAGTGGTATCCCTAACCTAATAGGCAAGAGCCTGCGCTACTACATCGGCAATAGGGATGTCCGCGTCGGCACCGACCGCTGCTTCGCGCTGATACAGCAGCTCACCGAAGCCTCCTACGCCGAGCGCTTGCGCTCACCGCCGGTAGAGCTAATAATCGTCCCTTCCGTAGGCTTTAAGGGACATGGAACAAATCCAGAAACTTTTGCCGCTGGAGCACACTGGATGCTCGAACAGCTCGGCATCAAAGAGGATAACGCATGAGCACTGTCTCTTACTCCGTGTTGATACCCCTCAAGGATGAGGTGGGGAATATCCGTGAACTCGTCGCTGAACTCGAGCCCATCATGGACAGCTTAGGTGAGCCTTGGGAGCTGCTTTGTGTCAATGACGGCTCCACCGACGGCACTTCGGAAATTTTGGAAGAGCTTGCCTCCGAGCGCCCCCATATGCGTATTGTCACGTTCAAAAACAACTACGGCCAGTCGAGTGCCTTTGCTGCGGGTTTTGCCAACGCGCGCGGAGAGCTTGTCATCACCATGGACGGCGACAGGCAAAATGACCCTGCCGACATCCCCAAACTCGTCGCTGCCGCCAAAGATGCTGACATGGTATGTGGCATACGTCGCCGGCGCAGGGACAACTGGTGGAGACGTATCGTCTCGCGCAGTGCCAACATGGTGCGCCGCTGGGCATGCCAAGATGGTATGATCGACAACAACTGCTCCCTGAAGGTGTACCGACGCGACTGCCTACAAAAAATTAAGATGTTCGAAGGGATGCACCGCTTTTTGCCGGCACTGTTTAAAATTGAAGGCTTTTCCCTTAAGCAAGTGCATGTCAACCACCGCGAACGTGTCAGCGGTAGAAGTAAATACAACATGCTAAACCGAGGTTTTAACACCATCGCAGACCTTCTCGCCGTCGTCTGGATGCGTCGACGCCACCTCGGTTTCGAGGTCGCCAGCGACACGCACAAGGACGCAGAATGAGTGATCTAGACACCAATAAGGTCTTTGTCTTTGCCGGAGAGCACTCCGGTGACGTCTATGGAGGAGCACTTCTGCGCGAGATCAAGCGCTTGCGCCCCCAGCTAGAGCTTTTTGGTGTCGGAGGCCCCCTCATGCGTGAGCAAGGGCTCGACTGTGTGTTGCCGATGGAAGAGTTCCAGATCATGGGCTTTGTCGACGTATTCAAGAAGCTGCCGACAATTTTTCGTCAGCTGCGCCAGCTGCGTGACACCATCATGGAGGCACAGCCCGCCGCCACAGTCCTCATTGACTACCCCGGATTTAATTTACGGCTCGCACGTGCATTGAGAAAGAAGGGGTACCAAGGAAAAATCATCCATTACGTCTGCCCTACAGTATGGGCGTGGGGGCATGGACGCATTAAGACGATGGCGGCAAACCTCGATTTGCTGCTCACAATCTTTCCGTTCGAACCACCACTGTTCAAAGAGACTCCCCTTACCGCACAGTTTGTGGGGCATCCACTTATCGAACGTCTCTCCACATACAGCTACAACAACGGATGGGCCCGCGAAGTGGGTCTTGAGGGCAGCGACAACATCCTCGCGCTCTTTCCTGGTAGCCGCCGCGGCGAGATTTCGCTATTAATCGACAGAGAGCTCATTGCTGCGAAGAGGCTCCAAGACGACCACCCCGACTTAATAATTGCCGTCTCATGTGCTGGCGACCACGTCCAGCCTATGATTGAAGAGGCTATCCGCAAGGCGGGTTTGACGCTGGGCAAAGACGCCTTCCTTGTACCCAGGAAATACGCGTATGAGCTCATGCGCGATTGCCGCAGTGTCGTTGCAAAGTCCGGCACGGTCAACCTCGAAATTGCCCTGCACCACAAACCATGTGTCGTCGTGTACGAGGTGTCACTCGTCAACTACCTCATTCTATGGTATTTCATCCGTCTCCATATGCCCCACTACAGCATCGTAAACATCCTCTTGGGTCGCCGCCTCTATCCCGAGTTGATGACAGAGAAATTCTCCGAAGACGACATCTACAAAGCACTAGCACCTCTGCATCGCGATGGCCCCGAACGTGATGCCTGCATCGCCGGATGCCGCGAAGCGCACGAAGCTCTCCAGACCGCCGACCACCGACAGCCAAGTGCCGAAGCTGCTAGGGCGGTGATGGAGCTATTCCCCACTCAAGAAAAGAGCACAGTCGACCATGTTGGAAGCCCTGCGACACTATAAAGGAAAATGCGTACGCCTATACGAGCGAGTACGTAAGCGTACGATAGCCTGGGCGGTGTCGACGCTCTTTGAGGGAGTTATCTTAAGGCTCATCATGCGCAGCTGCACGTGGGATGTACGAGGTATCAAAGAGTTCGCCGAACGCATCGAACAGGAACCCACCATCCTCGTGGGATGGCACAACAGAATCGGAGTGTTTTCTTACGGCATCAAACGCTGGATTTCTAAACCGAAACTCAGCCTCGTCATCAGTAAAAGCGGCGACGGAGAAATCCTCGAATCTATCATCGCCAAGCACTGCAATGTCGAATCCATTCGTGTCGCACACGACGCGCGCCACCAAGCGCTACGCGAAATTGTTAAGGCGCTAAGGGATGAAAAACGCACTCTCATGATGACACCAGACGGCCCACGAGGACCTCGCTACAAGTCAAAACCCGGGCCCGTCGCAGCGGCGGGGCTTGCCAAAATCAAGCTCACCGCCATCTCCTGGTCCGCTACAAAATTTTGGCAGCTGCGCAGCTGGGATAAGCTGATGATCCCAAAGCCGTTTTCGAAGATTGTACTGGAGGTTTCCGAGCCGTTTGATCTCGG
>JAJFMA010000210.1 GCA_021772415.1 Chlamydiota bacterium | reverse complement strand
GTTGAAACTTTTGCTGTTTCCTGGACTAACAAACCGAACCTCTCCGCGCTCAACTACTTACGTAGCCTTGGGTCGTGTGCCTTACGTAATAACGCCCACATAATACTCAAAACGCCTTTTTATTAAATCTCTTTTTCGCAAATGACTTATATTAATTATTTGCAATATCCTCGAAAGCATTTCCCTTTTTCTCCTTCGCGCTCCATGTGTACACATCGGGTTTAGCTAATTCTCAGCAAAATTTACCGCAGACAAACGCAGACGAGGACGCAGACGAATCATGTCTTGCCAACAGGTTTGGTAAATAAGGTCTCGTATAGCGGCTAGAAAAAACGGCCCCGCTTGGTTTCTGGCCCCTTCCCCAGTGCTACCCATAAAGCTAGATGTTAGACGTATCCGGAGCCCCACAAGACTCGTCTGCGTGGTCTGCGTCCTCGTCTGCGTGGTCTGCGGTTAAAATTGAGAGCCCATCCCCACAGTTCATTTATGCATGACATTAGCGGTTGTACTATCGTCATCCCTCGCTTGCCTTGACCTACACACACCTCCACCCACAAGCGGGTTTCGAGTAATGATAAAATCGTGTAAGAATGGAACGATCTGCAGAATAGGAGTCACTCACAATGACAGTACGTACGGGGATAGGCCAAGATAGCCACCGCTTTTTACCTCAAGATTCCTCCAAGCCTTGCATCATTGCAGGCCTCATCTTCAACGATGTTCCAGGCTTTAACGCCAACAGCGACGGGGACATCGTCTTTCATGCTATCTGCAATGCCATCACATCGCTTACTGGCGTCCTCATATTAGGAGGCCTTGCCGATGACCTTTGCTTAAAAGACGGTATCACTGACAGCGAAGTCTATCTGTGTGAAGCCATGAAAACCCTTGGCGCTCAGCAAATCTCGCATGTTGCCATCACCATTGAAGCGAAGAAGCCCAAAATTAAAGAGCGCCTCGGCGAACTACGCGAGAATATTGCCCGCGTGATGGGGCTATCTGTCTCACAAGTAGGTATCACCGCAACAACGGGTGAGGGTTTGACAGACTTTGGCTGTGGCGACGGCGCACAAGCCTTCGCTATCGTCACTACTGAAGAGGCTAAGTAGAGATCATGCAAGCTAAATCGGGATTCGAGCCCGTGTGGCAGCTGGTGGACACACCTATCACCAACGTTTACTCCGTGCTTGCGGCTCTACTATTTGTGGGGCTTAGCTTCGGCTATCTGGCCAAAAAAGTACGCCTTCCTAACATCACCGGATTTATCTTTGCGGGCCTATGCCTCGGTCCTCTGTTTGGCATTGTCGACACCGTTTCAAAGACGACTGCGGCGCAGCTCGAACCTATCACCAGTTTGGCATTGAGCTTAATCGCCATAAGCATTGGCTCGCACCTAAAATTTAAGAAACTCCACAACGCCCGCAGGCGCATCTTGGTGATCGTGATTTTGGAGATCATCCTGCTGCCTCTTATCGTATTTACAGGGGTGTTCTTTACTCTCCAATTCGGAGGCTACAAGGGGCAGACGCTGACACTCGTAGCCCTTTTCTTAGGAGTCTTGTCAGTCGCGACATCGCCGGCGACTGCTGTCCATGTCTGCGAGGAGCTGCGCGCCAAAGGCATCTTCGTCAAGACGCTGCTTGCTGTAGTCGTCTTAAACAACGTCGCCAACATCGCCATCTTCCAGGTCGCGAAGGAATACGTTTTTAACCCCGATCAGGGGCAGAAACTCCTAAAGGTCTTCGCCAACATGGGAGCCTCGGCCCTACTTGGCGCAGGGATGGCTATGCTGCTGATCTATCTGCGTAGACGCGTCTTTGGAAGCCAGCGCACGACGACCTACTGCTTCTCTATCTTGCTTATCTCCTATGGTATCGCCTTAGAAACAGGCCTCTCCCCCGTGGTCTCGAACCTTAGCTTAGGACTCGTGCTGGCGAACTTCTCCGACAGAAATCAGATTCTCGACATCTTTGAGGATTTTGAAGAGATCATCTTCGGCCTCTTCTTCACCCTCACGGGCACACACGCAGCCTTCAACCACCTCGGCACCGTCGGTGTCATCGCCGTGGTCTATTTCCTCTGCAGAATCGGAGGCAACATGCTCGCGGTGTACATCGCTAAAGACGTCACCCGCCTTCCGTCTGGTGTCGGCAAATATTTAGGCCTGGCTCTCACACCACAAGCAGGTATCACCATCGGTTTGACCATCGACCTCGCCGCTGTGGATGCGGCGGCAGGGGTTGTCGATATCATCATTCCCGTCGTACTGACGGCGATTACTTTTGCGGAATTAGTGGGCCCCGTGCTGCTGCGCTATGTCATCGGCAAAACAGGAGAAATAGGACAGGCACTCCCGCGCCTAATTTCTTTCATTCAGGAAGAGTACATCACCTTGGATATCCAATCGCGTGACCGCGCCGGTGTGATCGCAGAACTTGTCGATTTCTACTACAAGACACACACTGTCAAAGACATGCCAAAAGAGAAATTCCTCGATGCCGTGCTCTCACGCGAGCGTCTGTCCAGTACTGGCATCGGCAAAGGAATCGCCATCCCGCACGCTTCTATCCCCGGAAACACCCAAGTTTCGGGTGTGATGGGTATCATCCGCGAAGGTGTCGAATGGCAGGCGATTGACGAACAGCCCGTCTATCTTGTCACTCTAGTTGCCACAGCTCCCAATCAGCAGGAGCAATATCTAGGCGTCATCTCCGCTCTCGCCAGGCTCTTCTCCCGAAGAACTATCCTGGATCGAGAGCTTCACCAGGCCGAAACTCCGGCCGATGTCTTCGAGGCTATTAGCGACGAGGAATTCGCTCGCTTAAATCACGTTCTCGAAGACAATTAACTAACATTACTGAAAATAGTTGATTTTAATTCAATACCCATTATAATTGACACGGCCTCTGCGGGATTTCGTAATAAACAGAGACCGCCCTCATCATATAATAGCCTTAATAGATGGTGGGTTCATTATGGACTATTGACCCACACGGAGGCGGCCTTGTGTCGCCTCCGCTCATTCTTCTCACGGGAACTAACTAACGCAGGCCGTGAGGGTTGAGAACTCACGCCCCATAAGGTATAATGGATTTTTCATCGTAACAAACATGTGTCCCATGGTAGAAATCAGCCAAGACAGAGCTATTATCCCGAGCCGAACGCAGCCCTTTTTGGCGAAGATCAAGGAGCGTTATACCTTGACGGCCCCGGGGTCAGTGAAGGAAACTCTGCACCTTGTTCTCGATTTAGAAGACTCCGCCATCCACTACAGAGCTGGCGACAGCATCGGCATCTTCCCGCTGAATCACGCCGACGACGTTGCTCGTATCATCACACGCTTAGGCGGCGCCACCACCCCCGTCACAGACAGGCAGGGCGCCACGTGGGAATTCAGCGAGTATTTAAGTCGCAAAGCCAACATCGCCCGCTGCAGCAAGAAGCTATTCCAATTTCTTTTAGAGCGACAGACCAACTCAGAAAAGCGTAGTGGGCTCGAACCCCTGCTCGCTCCCGAAAGCAAAGATGCCCTAAAGAGCTACCTTAACGACCGCCATGCCTGGGATCTGCTGGAAGAACACAGCGAAGTAGCCCTCACCCCTCAAGAGCTCGTCGACCACTTAGCGCCACTACTCCCGCGTCTCTATTCGACGGCGTCGTCGCCCTTGGCACATCCAAATGAAATGCATTTAACGGTGACCCTGACCCAATACGAAAGCAATAGCCAGGCGCGCCGCGGGGTATGCTCACACTTTTTATGTTACGACGCTCCACTTGAAAATCTGTCGCTCCCCGTCTACCTTCAGCCGACCAAAGACTTTTTACTCCCCGAGGACCCCAGTGCGTCAATTATCATGGTCGGCCCTGGCACCGGTGTTGCTCCCTTTCGCGCATTCATGCAAGAGCGGGTAGCCAAAGGCCACAGAGGAGACAGCTGGCTTTTCTTTGGAGAGTGTAACCGCGCCCACGATTTCTACTACGAAGACTATTGGACCGAACTGGAAACGCAGGGGAAGCTGCGTTTGGACACCGCGTTTTCTCGTGATCAGGCCCACAAAATTTATGTCCAGGACCGCCTTAAAGAAAGCAGCCGCGAGCTGTTTACCTGGCTCGAGTCCGGCGCTTATTTCTATGTCTGCGGCGACGCCGAACACATGGCTAAGGCCGTCGATACAGTACTACATCAGATTGTAACAGAGGAAGGAGGCTTAGACCCAGATGGTGCTAAGCAATATGTCAAAAATTTGCGACGTCAAAAACGCTACCTGCGTGACGTTTACTAGGCTAAGGATCTCCTTCTATGAATGCTTTACCACCCTACGGTAAAATCCTCGTTATCGAGGACAACCCTCTTAATTTACTCACACTCAAAGCAATTATCACCCGTCAAGGCATCGATAAAAATGACATCGATACCGCCAGTGACAGCGCCACAGCGCGAAAGCAGCTCACCGAAAGAACATATCGCTTAATCATCACCGATTTTGATCTTGGGTCTAATGGCCAAGGGGCTGGACCGCAGCTCATCCGAGAGATTCGCAACGACTCGGCGCATCCAAATTTCAACAGCTCAATCATCGTCTATACTAGCTCGGTCTCCTGCCAACAGGATTTGGTCGACTTAGACCTCCATGAGCTTGTTCAGGACTTTTTAACCAAGAAAGTCAATGCTGAGAAGATACGCTTGGTCATCAAAGAGCACTACACCGAAAAACAGGCTATATAGGCCTCGTGCCTCATAAACCACCGAGACACCGACTCGACTTGCTACATTTTTATGTTTCATTATTATCTGCGACGTATTCAGGCCCGAAGAGAGTGTCAAGAAATTGATGATGGTGACGAAATGACCATTATCCCACATGAGTTTGCGCATTTTCCGGCGGCCTGAAAGGCCAGACAGATGTATAGCCCCGGGCGTAGCCCGGGGAAATGTAAAAACGTGCTCTGAGCGCTGTAAGTGCGACACATTTGCACGAAATATGTGTCGCACTTACAGCGCTCTAGAGATCAATACGCCTTCCTGGGGCTGCGCCCCAGGCTATACAGGTTACAGCCCTTTAGGCCTAAAGAAAGTAACGCGGCATTTCTTGACACTCAGCGACCTACACGTACTTAATAGAGGAAACCCACCACTCCTAAGCCTCTCTGTGATCTCTGTGAGCTCGGTGGTGGTCTTCTTCTCTACGAGGTGCTTTTCTTCGGTTGACCCAGCCACCCAAAGCACGTAGCATGGCAGAAACCCCCATGCTACAACTGGAGAAGAGCCCCCATGGCATCGACAGAGACCCGCCGTCTAAAGAACGCTACAACGACATACGTCTACCCCTTTGGCAAAGGGGTTAAGCTTCCTCCCCTCGGTCAAGATGTTCTCGGCGGCAAAGGGCATGGACTCGCACAAATGGCGTCGCTAGAGCTTCCGGTCCCTCCGGGTTTTATCATCACCACACGTGCATGTAACAGCTTCCTCTCTCATAACCGCAGCTTCCCTGGTGGTCTACAAGAAGAAATCGACGCCGCTCTAGCAGTCCTAGAAGCACAGATGGATGCCAAGCTCGGAAACATCCAAAAACCTCTACTTGTCTCTGTGCGCTCCGGAGCGCCTATCTCCATGCCAGGAATGATGGATACGGTACTGAACTTGGGTCTCAACGACAAGACTGTCGAAGGCTTCGCCAAACAGACCGGCAACCCACGCCTTGCCTATGACAGCTACAGGCGCTTCCTTTCTATGTATAGCGACATCGTCGCAGGTCTATCGAGGCGCGAGTTCGAAGAAGAGCACCAAAAGCTATTAGAGGCTTCACAAGGCGATAGCCTCAATGTCGACGCCCTCAAAGCCCTTTGTGAGCGGTACAAAGAGTTATATCATGAGCAGGTAGGCTCTCCATTCCCTCAAGATCCAAAAGTACAGCTCAAGGAAGCTATCAGCTCCGTCTTCGAAAGCTGGCACTCCGAGCGTGCGACGCTCTACCGTCAAATCCATGCCATCCCTCACGACCTTGGTACTGCCGTCAATGTCCAAGCGATGGTCTTCGGTAACAAAAATGACAAGTCCGCCACAGGCGTCGGCTTCACACGGGATCCCGCAACGGGGGAGCGTCAATTCTACGGAGAGTTCCTTGTCAACGCCCAAGGTGAAGAGGTCGTTGCAGGTATCCGCACCCCACAGCCCATTAACGCGCACCAAAAGCGTAAGACCGACGCCACGCTAGCATCACTTGAAGAGCTGATGCCTGAAACCTACGGTGAACTGGAAAAAGTTGTCGAGATCTTGGAGCAGCACTACCGCGACATGCAAGACCTCGAATTCACCATCGACGACGGCCGCCTCTTCATGCTGCAAACGCGCACAGGCAAGCGCACGGGATGGGCAGCAGTGCGCATAGCTCTAGATATGTGGGAAGAAGGCCTTATCGACGAGATCACAGCCCTAAAACGCGTCGACCCCAATCAGCTCGTACAGCTTCTTGCTCCAATTTTTGATACTAAAGCCAAAGACAAAGCCGCCAAATCACGTGTCGCCAAAGGACTCAATGCAGGCCCAGGGGCAGCTTCAGGAAAGGTTGCCCTGACCTCGCAGCGCGCTACCGAATGGCAGGAGATTGGCCAAAAATGCATTCTAGTCCGTGAAGAAACCAACCCCGACGACTTCCCTGGAATGGCAGCATCCGAAGGTATTCTTACCGCTCGCGGAGGCGCCACCAGCCACGCCGCAGTCGTCGCCCGCGGTATGGGCAAACCTTGCGTAGCGGGCTGTGGAGAGCTCTCGCTGGACCTACGGGCTGGGACTATCAGCGCCGGAGGCCTCACCATCCATGAAGGCGATCCCATCTCCATCGACGGCACAACAGGAGAGGTTTTTTTCTGCGCCCTGGAAACAAGTCCCTCAGAGATCGTCCAAGTACTACAAACAAAAGAAAGGCGTCCCGAAGACAGTCTCGTCTTCAAATACTACAACAAGCTCATGCAACTCGCCGACAAGCACCGCACGATGCGTGTGCGCAGTAACGCCGACACTGGCCAAGATGCTCTAGTCGCACAAGCCTTTGGCGCCGAAGGCATTGGTCTTTGCCGCACAGAACACATGTTTTTAGAAGAAAGCCGCCTCCTAGATGTACGCTGCTTTCTGTTCAGCACCAACGACCAACAGACAGAGCAGGCCCTAGAAAACCTTCTCGACTACCAACGTAGCGACTTCCAAAACCTCTTCGAGGCCGCAGCGGGGAGCCCCGTCACCATCAGGCTGCTAGACCCTCCACTTCATGAATTCCTACCTCACGGCCGCTCGGGATGGACAAATCTCGCCAAGCAGCTGCAAGTGCCTGTAAAGCATCTACGGGAAATTGAAAACACCCTACACGAGCACAACCCCATGCTAGGCTTCCGTGGATGCCGCCTAGGTATTGCCAACCCAAAACTGACGAAGATGCAAGTACAGGCAATGCTAGAGGC
The DNA here is from genome assembly GCA_021772415.1 of Chlamydiota bacterium. GTDB lineage: Bacteria > Chlamydiota > Chlamydiia > Chlamydiales > JAJFMA01 > JAJFMA01. The sequence continues at coordinate 2,104 of JAJFMA010000210.1, read as the reverse complement.
GGCTTTAGATGTCGAAAAGGCTGGCGGCAGCGTCGACCTCGAGATCATGGTTCCTCTGATAGCCCTAGAGAGCGAATACATCCACCAAAAGAAACTCATCGATGCCACCGCCGAAGAGGTTTTCGCCAAGGCAAAGCGCCGTGTTAAATACAGTGTAGGCACAATGATTGAGCTGCCACGCGCCGCTATCATCGCCGATCGAATCGCCGAAAATGCCGATTTCTTTAGCTTCGGCACCAACGACCTCACCCAGACGACGCTAGGTATCAGCCGCGACGACAGCAACCGCTTCTTACCTCTCTACATCCAAGGCGTCCCCAATCCTAGCGCTCCTGAGAGCACCTACCGCCTACTCACCCACGACCCCTTCCAAGTCCTAGACCGCGATGGCGTCGGCGCCCTCATGCAATGGGCCGTAGACCGCGGCCGTAAAACACGCCCTGACCTTAAATGTGGCATCTGCGGAGAACATGGCGGAGACCCCCGCTCGGTACAGCTGTGCCAGGAGCTTGGCATCAACTACGTGTCTTGCTCACCCTACCGCGTTCCCATTGCACGCCTTGCAGCAGCGCAGGCCGCAGTGGAGACGCAGGACGAAGAGGATGTCTCAGTAGTACCGAGGTAGTGCAAAGGTGTATCCGTAAAATCCACCAAAACTATGCGCTTCTTTTTGTGTTCCCAAACAAACCGCATACACACCGGATCGCTACATACGCGATTGAAACGCACTTGACAGTGGAGCTTGCGACGCTAAGAAGCAAAGATTCTAAGACGCAAAGGAAGACAGAAAAAAATATAGTGGTCCCCAATGTCTAGACCAAAAAGTGTGATTATTTTACTCCCTGCCCTGTGGCTTCAGCGGTTTGTCTTAGATTGCGTTTTCCACCCTAGACGAATATTTTTCTTCCTTCCTCAATGCTATTCCCTCCAAGAAAAACTCCCTCGGAGTCCTATAGCCTAAAGACTGGTGTGGACGCTCGTTGTTATAAAATTCAAAGTAGTGAGCTAGATTCTCATAGGCATCAATTCCTGACTCATAGCTCTTCAGGTAAATCTCTTCCTGCTTCACTGACCTCCAGAGCCTCTCTACAAAGATGTTGTCTAGTGCTCGTCCCTTACCATCCATACTTATTGATATGCCCCTACTCTTAAGCTCTTCTGTGAAAACGCTGCTCGTATACTGCACACCTTGATCAGTATTGAATATCTCAGGCAAACCATATTCAAATGATCGTAAAAGAGTGTCGATGCAAAACTTCATCTCAAGCGAGTTGGATAATTTCCAAGCCAATACATATCGACTATACCAGTCTATGACCGCTGTCAAATAAAGATACCCTCTGTGCATCGGCACGTAGGTTATGTCAGTGCTCCAAACCTGATTGACACGATCAATTGTTACCCCTCGCAAAAGATAAGGATACTTTTTGTGTCCCTCTCCGGCGACTGTCGTGTTGGGTTTCGGATAAAATGCCTCAATCCCAAGTAGCAACATTAAACGTCTTACCCGCTTCACGTTTATGCCCCAGTCCGCTTTCCTCAATACTGCTGTCATTCGACGTTTTCCGTAAAACGGATACTCCAAATGAAGACGATCTATCTCCTTCATCAAGAGCAGGTTCTCTTCCGACTCAGGAATCGGGTCATAGTAAATGGATGATCTGCATAGATCCAATAGCTCACACTGTCGCCTCATCGATGGACTTGCTGAATCGGTATCCGTCATGCGCCGCCTATCTGTCATCGACTGTTCTGCAACTTTTTTTTTAGCCACTCCATCTCAAGAGCCTGCTGGCCTACGATCTTCTTAAGCTGCTCGATCTGAGAATCTTCGATGCTTTGTCTTGACGATTTCATCGCATAAATTAGATCCGCCGATTCCAATAGACGGTCTCTCCACTCACTCACCTGTTTGGGATGAATATGGTAATCCCTAGCGATCTCCTTGATTTGCTTCAGGTCCTTTGCAGCTTCTAGAGCCACCTTTAGCTTAAATGTGGGATCACGTCTTTTGTATTTAGCGCTCATGTCAACACTTCCTTGTGCTTGCTAGCCTCAGAAGCAGGGAGTAAATCACGTGGTCCAGTTTTTGGGGACCATTATA
>JAJFMA010000209.1 GCA_021772415.1 Chlamydiota bacterium | reverse complement strand
CCCCCAAGGAAGCTGATGATCACTAGGCGTCCGTCTTCGGCAAGGATATCGAGGTTTTTTTGAAAGTAGGATGCGCCTACAATATCTAGGATGACATTGACGCCGTCGGCGTCGGTGTGTTCTTTGATGGCTTTGACGAAGTCTTCTTTGTTGTAGTTGATGGCGAGTTCAGCGCCGAGGTCTTCACAGGTCTGGCATTTTTCGTCGGTGCCAGCGGTGATGGCAACCCGGCTCCCTAGAGCTTTAGCAAGCTGGATGGCAGTTGTGCCGATACCCGAAGAGCCCCCGTGAATAAGAAGAAGCTCGTCTTTTTGTAGCTTTGCCAATTCAAAAAGGTTGTACCAGACCGTGAAAAACGTCTCGGGTAGTGCTGCGGCCTGGATCATTGACAGGCCATCGGGGACAGGGAGCGTTTGGCTTGCGGGCGCAACACAGTATTCGGCGTAGCCGCCACCGGGACTTAAGGCGCATACATGGTCGCCGGGACGGTACCGAGTGACGGCGACGCCAACGGCGTCGACAACGCCGGCGACTTCGAGCCCAGGAAGGTCTGATGCTCCAGGAGGAGGGGGGTAAAGGCCTTCGCGTTGAAAAATGTCTGGCCTGTTGATGCCTGCCGCGTGGACTTTAATGCATACGTCACGGGCTCCAGGAGCCGGAATGTTGCGGGTGACCTCGTGAAGGACCTCCGGTCCCCCTGGCCGGTCAATGGCGATCGCTGTCATGTGCATAGGCATCTCCATATTTAAGTTCTCCACGCCACCACAAGAAGGCGTCGAACAGTAGCCACACTGCGATGCCGGTCGCTCCAACCATCCCTAGATAGATCCACGATATTTTTGGTAGCGTAATTTGGATGAGGATTGCCGATGCGTTGATCATCCCATGGCAGACTGCAGGAATGACAGTGCCCTTGGAGCGGATTCTCAGCCAGCTGAAAACCGGAGCCGCGCTTATACACCACAACATCATCATGAGAACACCCAGGATGCGGTGTTCTGGGTAGTTGTGTCCCATCATCACTAGGGGAGCATGCCACAGTCCCCACAGCGCGCCGATGGTCAGGTCACGTTGCCACCACACTTTGTGAGCAACTTGATCGAAGAGCAAGCCGCGCCAGTAGAGCTCTTCACCCAGCGCCGCTACGGCGTTGACGGTGCAGCCCGCGAGTATCGTGGGTGTGAGGATAGATGCGGCAAACACAAACCACTGGATGGGTGTGGGAGGACTTTCGATATTCAGAGCTTCCAGCATTGGATCAAATACACGCAGATCCATGTAAGGAGTCGACACGAGAGCGGCACACGACGCATAGAGCAGAGGAATTCCGATGGCGATAGGCAAGAGCTTACGTATGTTTCCAAGAATCGGAAATGGTGTCGCTTGTTTTCTGCGCACCCATAGGGCAACGCATCCTGGTACCCACATGTAGAGGGTTCCAACTAGGGGATACCAGGGATTGTATATGGAGCCACCCGCGAGAACATAGACAGTGATAAGAAGCCACGATAGTCCAAATACCCAGAGTCTTGTCATCATAATGTGCTCTTCATTTTAGTCCTTCTCTATGACGTAGACGCTGTGGAGGACGTTGTTATGCATGGTTTGCTTTTCAGCATGCATACCAAGTCGCTCGGCTACGCGAATCGATGGTGTGTTCTCAGGTCTTATAAGGGCGATAACACGCGGACGTCGTAGGATTTCAAAGGCATACGTTAAACAGCCCCGAGCTGCCTCGGTCGCCAGCCCCAAGCCCCAGTACTTGCGGACGAAGAGATAGCCAACTTCAAGCTCATCCACACCGTCGACATGCTGAACCTCTAAACCGCACTGGCCGACGAATTCGTCTCCATCTTTCAAGAAACAGGCCCACAGCCCTGTGCCGTGCTCCTGGTAGCGGTGGAGCCTCCGAGCAATCCAGGCTTCGACGCCTTCGCGCTCGAGGGCACTGGGATAGTAGCGCATAGTTTCGGGGTCGCTAAGAATACGTGCCAACAGGTCGACGTCGTCTTCGCGGATCCGCCGGATTAGCATGCGGTTGGTTTCTAATATATGGTCTTCTTGCTTGTCTGGCATGGTATCTCCTATTAGACGCATCCAGTATAGCATAGAAAGCACTATGTCGCAGCATTGCGGTGTTCGGCAACTAGTAGGGGGTACCGTGGAATGTACTTGGAAAAATGGTGTGTCGTTCAGGTTAATTATTCCGAAAATTATGTAAGTTATAGGATATTAACGTGATAAAACAGGTAACGTGATATGTGAGTCGTATTCACCTCCATGGTAAATGGTCTGGTCGGCATTCACATAGAGGGTGTCTGTTTCGTTGTTGCGCCCGGTATTGAGGTTGCGGGCGTAGTTGGGGAAATCCGATGAGGTGATCAGCAGCCGGAGGCTGTGCCCCTTTAAAATAGCGTGCCCTATAGGACCAAGGTCAAAGGTGATCTTATAGATCTCTCCGGGTCTGATGAGTTCAGGCTCGCTGACACTATTGCGGAAGCGCATACGCAAGAATCCCGACAGCAGGAAAAGCGCGCGGCCGTCAGGGTGCACATCACAGAGTTTGATGGAGAAGTCGGTGTCTTTGGCACTCGAACTGACATGTAGTGTTGCTGCGACGGACCCAACAATCTCAACGTCTTCTGCTACAGGCTGTGACGTGTACACGAGCACATCTTCACGTCCTGTAAAGACATTTTGATCTTTGGGGCCGTCCAGGCCATTAGCGTACAGCATGCGGTTCCCAATAGCAGGCACAGGCTCGGAAGGGTCGTAGATGTAGCGATCCTTGCCAGCTTCCTGTGACGGTTCCCAGCGCAGGCACCCGTTGCCTTGGTGGCTGTTGGCGCGGCCATCAGAACCAAGATAGAGTGTACGTGTCTCCACGCCCTCAGGGGGCCAGCAGTGGCTTGTGCGCCACTCGTTCTTTCCCATCAGGAAATAGCGCACCGTAGGACCTGTCGGCGGCTTCTCCTCGTCTCCTTTAAGCCATGCGTCGATCCACTCTAAGATACGTGGGAGCTGATGTCGAAAGCGCGCTTCTGGGCCAAACTTCATTTCCTTGAAGCGTAGTTTGGGGTTGTGCGCCCAAGGTCCAATTACTAAACGCGATAGGCGCCGTGAGGATTCCTCAGGTGATGCGCATAGTTTCTTAAAATCCTCGATTCCATGAATGAGAAAGGGGTCGTACCACCCTCCGATATAGAGAGCGGGTACTTCGATTTGGTCGATCAGATGAGACGACGAGCGCTTTTCCCAAAAGGGTCCTGGCATCGTGTGTTTCATATACTTGCGAAAAAGCGGGAGCTTTTCCCCAATTTTCTCGTCGAGTTCACAGACAGGTAACTGGCCAAGGACTGGGTCGATGGTTTGGTGAGCGAGAGGACGGACGTCGTGGTTGTGGTGTTTATAGAGCCAGAAGAGGATGTCTTTGACGTAGGATACACCGTTTTCCATCCAGATGTTATAGGTGTCTTGGCAGGTGAAAACCGGAATCAGCGCCTTTAAGTACTCACTAGGTTGTGTTGCGGCAAGCCAAACACAAGAACCTAGGTACGAGAATCCTACCATGCCCACCCGTCCAGTGGACCACGGCTGCTGCGCCGCCCATTCAACGGTGTCGTGACCGTCTGAAGCCTCATGGACATAGGGCTCAAAGTCGCCTTCTGAGGGGTGCTTGCCTCTAACAGCCTGAACAATAACCACGTAGCCCTGGCTTGCATAGAGACGTGCAAACATTTCGTAGTCATGCTCACGGTTTGTTTTTCCGTAGGGTGTTCGGGAAATTAAAACCGGGTACTTGCCTTCGGTTCTAGGGCGGTAGATGTCACACGAGAGGATAACGTTGTCACGCATGGGGACGTCGATATCACGCGTAACTGTGAGCAGGTGTTTGGGTTGTGGAAATCCCAGGTTCCAGGCGGCTATATGCACGCGGCAAAGCCACAGAGCGCCCGCAACCGTCAGAATAAGGAATGCTATAAGCAGATACGTGCTCACTAGATCCTGCTAGTTATGGAGGTGAAAAAGATCCTAGGTTTTTACTCTACCCCTGCTTCCCATTTCGCGCAAAAAACAGAAGAGAGATTTTCCTGCTTTCTACTCTACTTCAAGCCTGTGGGCTAGCGGATTAGGGCACAATCAGGGGTGCTACGGAGAGCCCACAATAATGTGGGCTCAGGGAAAAAACGATGATGCTTACACGCCTAATGCTGCCGTTAAATCATTATCTTTTAGCTCAAGTCGCGTTGTGGCAGCTGAAAAGCTGCAGCCGAGTTTCATGGATACCATCGCCAGAAGGAAAGCTGATGGGGCTTCGATAGTGTATTCAGTGTCGAAATGCTCACGAGCCTCACATGCCGCTAGAATTTGTTGTATCGCTATCGCATAAGATAGTTCTCGTGCGGGGTATCTTGTGTTCCATTCTACCTGTAGAGATTTAGCAGCAGTTGAAATCGTATCAAGAGGATGTACGTCGTCGCCGAGACAGTCCGCCAATTCATAAAACTCGTCGTCATCATCGTCGATGTGTGGGCTTTCCAGGTATTTGCTAAGGACTTGTGCGCGGCTTAGATAAGGAGGAGGGATGGCTTCATCGGCCTCCTCAGCGGCCTCTTGAGATTTCTCAACAGCGCCGTTTATAAGAACCTCTGCAAGATGCTGCGTGTTTTCGTCCATGGGATATTGCAAGACATAGTGTTCACCGCTTTCCTTAAGAAGGCCCCATCCGATCAAAGAGGCTATGTCTGAGTCTTCGAGCAATCCTTCATCGGCGAGAGTCTCTTTAGTGAATGTAGTGTTACGTGCTTGCCATGTTCCCTTCAGAAAGATGTTATAGAGCGCTAGCTTCCAGCCCTCCTCAGGTGGGGCTTCTAAGGATTTCAATGTCTCTAATCCCTTACGGTAGTCGCCTATACGGAGGTCCTGAACTAAAATGCGGTCACTTAGGTTCGCGGGCCCCTTTTCGAGGTACCAGTTTTTGTCTTTTAGTGGCGGCGCTTTTTCTTCTTCGTCATGGATTGGGGACGATGGCACGAAAGACGACATGAAGCTGCTCGGCATATAGCTTGAGCCCCCATAACTCGATGAACAGCTGCTTGCTGCAGGTTTTGGGGTCCAATTGGGGTAGTTTCCTTTCGGTATCGGGATAGCACTCGAGGATTGGCTTAGCCTTATTGATGATACGGGGGAAGCTGGAGTATCCGGTAAGACCCCTCTACCAATAATAGAGACTGAATCATTTGGGGGCGGTAACGGTGCGAGTTCCTTTTCCTCTTTGTCCTTTCGTACAGGCGATGGTGGCGGTGATCCATATAGTTCATCCATAGATACTCCTTGCTGAATGACTGCACAGGGGTATTTTGGCGTGCTAGATAGCAGCCAGTAGAGCCTCCCCAGGCATACGATTGGGTAATGTTAGAACGTGTGTTTCAATCACATTACACGCTTTTCAACGAAAAGACAAGCGGTCCTACACCTGCTTAAACTGCTGAGAAAAGCGCATGAGCTGGTTGGGTTCGCCGAAGACAACAAGGACGTCGCCATCTTGTAGTGTTGTAGAGGGGAGGGGGTTGGAGAGGATTTCGACACCTCTGCGGATCATCAGGACTGTCACGCCATACTCCTGGCGGATGTGGCTCTGTTCTAGGCTCATGCCGACTAGGTTCGAACCTGGAGGAAGGCGGTAGGCGCCGATTTCCATGTCTGCGAGGTGCATCTTAAGATCCGTGAGAGTGACCTTCTCTTCCGAGAGCGTACGCAGGACGCGGTAACCACGAGTACGTAGTTCCGCTGTGAATTTTTCGATTTCATCTTGGGGGATGAGGTATTTGCGCAGGACACGAGTGAAGATTTCGATCGACGTCTCAAATTCCTCAGGGATGACGTCGTCGGCGCCAAGGTCGCGTACGGGCTGGAGTTCGTGCAGGTAACGCGTGCGTGCGACGATGTAGGCGCGTGAGCTCGCCCGGCGGATCACTTCGACCATACGTCGTGTTGCGATAGGGTCGCTGATGGCGATGACGACGATGCGTGCTGTGTTGATATCGACATGTTCGAGAACAGCTCCGTGGGCGGCATCGCCAAAATAGATAGGCTCTCCCTTCTTACGCTCTTTTCTGACGGTATCGGGATTCATCTCAAGTATGACGTAGGGGATGCCAGACAATTTTGCTGCCCACGCCAGGTTGCGGCCGCAGACGCCGAAGCCGATGATAACCAGATGGTCTTTATGATGTTGTGCCTCAGGTAGCTCTGGGCGGTCAGCGCCTTTTTTGAGCCTTTCGGGGAGGCGCATGGCCAAAACCTTTCCGACGACCTTAGGGCCCAGTGCAATCCATAGCGGCGTCAGTCCCATCGAGAGTAAAGCTACGGATAGAAAGAGCTGATAGCTTTCGCCGCTGATAAGATCATAAGACATGCCCTGTGCCGAGATGATGAAAGCAAACTCACCAACCTGGCAAAGCCCTAAGCCTGTGAGCAGCGCCGTGCGTAGTGGGTATCCAATCAGTGAAATTGCTGCGCCTGCGATGATGGCTTTGACGGCGATGACACCGAAAGTTGCACTCCACACAAGTACCGGATGTTCAAAGACGTAGCTGACATCAAGTAGCATGCCTATTGAGATAAAGAAGAAGCTTGTGAAGACCTCTTGAAACGGAAGGATATGCCCCACAGCATGGCTGCTGTACTCGGATTCCGAAATCACTAGACCTGCCAAGAAGGCTCCAAGAGCCAGAGATAGGCCTACCGCGGAGGTGAGCCACGCAACGGCGAAGCAGAGGAAAAGGACGCTCAAAATAAACAGCTGGCTGTTGCGCGTGCGCGCAATCTGGAACAGAAGGTGGGGAACTCCCCACATCGCCGCGATAAAAACCGCGCCGAGGATGAGAACGCCTTTGCCCAAGTGAAGCAGAAGTAGGAGTTGTCCCCCCTCCGCGGTACCCGCCAAAAAGGGCACCATCAACACCAATGGGACAACGGCGATGTCTTGAAAAATGAGAATTCCTAGAATGGACTGCCCATGTGGAGACGAGATCTCGGCACGATCGTGCAAGAGCCTTAGCACAATCGCCGTGCTACTCACACAGACTAAAAAGCCGAAGAACAGCGCCTGTCTCGGAGGAATGCTAAAACAGAGACCTAATAAGGCGATGACAAGGATAGTGAGCGACACCTGCATGAGGCCGCCAAGAAGTACTAAGCGCCTGATACGTATAAGTTTAGCAAGTGAGAACTCCAGGCCAATGGAAAAGAGCAGCAGTACAACGCCGATCTCAGAGAGCATCTCCACTTCATGCACAGCGGCAATTAGACCAAGACCATGCGGGCCGCAAAGGACTCCCGTGATGAGAAGGCCTACAACTCCAGGAATACGCGCCTGGGCACAGATCAGCAATACGACGATCGCCAATCCAAACAGTTTCACAATGTCTATTAGGAGAATTTCCACGACACCAGCTCCAAGCGCGTACCAATGGGCTACGGTACGGGTTTACCCCGGATGCGTCAAGGATTCTTCACCTTTTGGGATCTCGAAAAATGGGTGTTGGCCTCCCTTCGCATTTGGAGGCGCTTGCTTAATGTATAGATCTCTTTGCGGGAATGGAACGACAATGCCGTTTTCTTTGAGAATAGAGTCAATTTCCCATAGTAACGATGTTGAGGCGATGCCATGTGGGAAATGGGCGCTTAGATTAACCCAAGCGACGAGTTCAAATTTCACTGAACTGTCACCAAATCCTACTAGCCAAACCTGGGGATCAGGGTAGCGAGGATTGTCACAAAGAACATAGGACTGCTTCTTGACGCCTTCAAGTATCACGTCACGTAGCTTTTCTTTGTCTGTACCATAGGCAACGCCAAAGCCTACTTTGTAGCGACGGAAGGTGTTTTGCATCGTCCAGTTTGTGATTCCGCTGTTGCTAAGCTGGGCATTGGGAAGGATGAGATCCGCTCCGTCGAACGTGGCGATGTGAGTGTACTGCAAGTTAATCGCTTTAATTTTTGCGAAAACGCCTCCTTGCATTTCGATGACGTCGCCGACTTTAAGGTAGCGGTTGAGTAAAAGAATGAGGCCCGAAAGAACGTTGTTGACCATAGACTGAAGTCCGAATCCGATACCTACACCGAGTGCACCGGCGACGATGGCTAAGTTGGTGAGGTCTAAGCCAATGACATTGAGGGCAACGACGATGGAGATGATGATAATGCCATAGTGGGTGAGGCGCAGGATGATAAACTGCGTCGCGCTGGTGAACCTGCGATCTAAGTGCAGGCGCTGTGAAAGTAGGTGACGGATGTACTTCGAGAGAAATAACGAACCCACAATTATTGACAGAGCATGAAGAAGCACCGAAAGTGTCACCGGATGCTGGTGGATATAGAACAGCGTGACGCTAGTGCGCTCTTTGATTTCATTCCATGTGTTTGCAAGCGTCGATTCAAGTTTGAACTGCCACGTTTCTGATAGCGTGCGCTCTTCAAGAAGGCGGTTTTCGAGAGCATCTACAAGAAGTTCTGTGTGGGCAATATGGACATCGAGCCTGTCAAGTAGCGCGAACGAGCGGTCGAGTTCAAGGTGGATGCTTGTAACGAGGCCCTGCTGTGGAAGAGTGTCGTTGTCGGACTCAACTAGCTGCTGGGTAATAATTTTGCTGACCTTGGAATGCTCAGTATCAAGTTCCTGCTGCCACCTCGAACGCGCTTCTCGAGCCCCCGATAGAGCTCTTCTCCATTCAGTAAGTTGTGATTTCACCGTCTCCGTGCTGACGTCGACACTTGGATCGACAAAATCATAGAGACTTAGCTTGATGTCGTTGAGAAGGTTTTGAATCCCAATATTCTCGACATCTATTGACTGCGTGAGAAAGCGGTATTTGTCGATGCAGCACAGAAGCTCACTTTTTAGCTCTTCACTTTCAACATGCAGCTGTGTTCGCTCCAATCGTTTAAGCTTGCTTTGGGCTGCATCGAGCTGGCGACTAGACTGCTTGCCGGCATCGACAAGAGTGTTTCTAGAGAGGCCCTCTAAGGTTAAGTGGTCCCGAGAATATTTGATTTCGTCTTTGAGAAGCGAGAGCTCCTTTGTTGTGCGGGAAAGAGATCGAGTTAGGCGCTCAAGCTCGGCACTATGAAGAGCTAATTCAGCGCGGTTTTGCATGATCTTCAACCCTGTGAGCAATCTCTCGTGCGACGAGGGTGACAGAGTGTGGTAGCGCAGGATTTCTCTGTCCAACTGTGCCTGAGTTCTGGCGACGCGGGGTTTCTCACTGTCGATTTTGCTGCTTAAGTGCGCAATCTCGTTCTGGGTTTGAATGAGGCGTTGCTTGACGTCCAGAAACTCTGGAAAGGTGTATTCTTTAAGAAACTGATTTCTGGGTGCTTCGACAGGTGCGACGGCGTTGACCTTTTTCTGCAGCAGGCGAAGTGTGAAGAGGGTTTCGTTCTTTTGTTCGAGGATGTCGGTGTGCTGCTCATCTTTAAGGACGGACAGCTGGGTGTCAAGGTGGCTGCGCAAGGCGTCGATTCGTTCAGCTAAGGCGTCCTCTTTGATATCGAAATATTGCCACCAGTCACGCTCAAGTTCTAAGGGATTGGGAACGGTGACGCTCTGGCTGACTTTCTCATCGGTATAGGCTTTGAAAGGATGGATTACAGAGAATATTGCGATAAGTGTGAACAATAAGGGGCGCATATTTGTGTCTCGTTGATTATCCAAGTGTTAATGGTTAATTTTAATATATTTACATGTTTTTGTAAATATAGTTTTGCGTTTTTGGACTAAAATACTATCAGGAGGGACACAGGGAGCGTAACGAAATAGGGTGATGTCATTTCTTTGAGCCCGAAGGGCTCTCATGTTACAGCCCAGGGCAGCGCTCTTGTCATTACCCAAAAATTTTAAATAAATATTCGAACAGAGGTTCTTTTGGCATCTTCAATCAAACGCAGTGAGTTCCATCATGAGGCCCAACGGGCCGCCTTATGATAGCCTCACCCGTGAGGGTGGGGTAAAGCAAAAAAGCGCCCTGAGCCCCGTTGAGAGTTTAAAGAAAGAAGGCCGTGCGAGGCTCCTTTTTAAGATCCGAAGGGCTGGCAACCTGCATAGCCTGGGGTGCAGCCCGTGGTAGGTGTGGAAGAGGATTTTGAGCCCGACAGAGAGTGTAAAGAAATAGGGACTCGAATCAGGAATGCTTTCTAGTACGCTAAGGATTAATTTCATAGCTTCCCTATAGCGCGAGCGCAGCGAGTGCCATGGAGTGCGTGCGCTCCGCGCCGCCTTTTTTGCGTCTACATGTACCTTACAGGCCCATTTTAGTGTTCGTGACTCCTTATTTGGAGATGCGAACGATTCCAAAGGGCTTTCTGCCGTACAACGTCGCCTAAGCGATCATCTACAGATACTCGTGAAAGGTACTTTTCTTGTCTACGATCTCCAAAAAGGCGGCGCAGAGCGCACGCACTCCATGGCACTCGCTGCGCTCGCGCTATCGGTGTATGTCATTGGTTACTTGAATCGTATGCTTTAATCCTAAGGTCGCG
>JAJFMA010000208.1 GCA_021772415.1 Chlamydiota bacterium | reverse complement strand
GCACGGTGCGGATGCCGACGAAGACACACATCTTCCCAAGGGCATAACGCTTCAAGAGCTAGAAAAACGCTTCATCATAGAAACGCTCCAAACGCAGAAGAACAACCGCACTCAAGCTGCCAAGCGTTTGGGAATCAGCGTGCGGACCCTGCGCAACAAATTAAACGAATACAATTGCTCCTAACATAGCATATGGACCATGACACAACATAAATTGACATCATGCCAACCTCTGATCGTGGGGATAGGCGGAGGAAAAGGCGGCGTCGGCAAATCGATGGTAAGTTCTAACCTTGCTGTCCAGTATGCCTTGGCAGGTTTGAAGGTCATCATCATCGATCTCGATTTTGGGGCCGCTAACCTACACACTATATTTGGCCTGCGCCAACCCCCAAAAAGTCTGGGGGATTACTTCAACTCTCCTCGCAGTCAGCTAGCCAATTATTTGGTGAAGACCAACGTAGATGGATTGCAGCTGGTACCAAGTAGTGGTTTTGTTCCCGAGCTCGCCAACCTGCGTCATCAGCAGCGTGTAAAGCTCGTTAATCACATCAAAACTCTGGATTGCGACCTGGTGCTCTTAGATTTGGGTGCCGGCAGTTCCTTGAATGTCGTCGACTTCTTTTCTATGTGCCATGCCGGCATCGTGGTAGCAACTCCGGAGCCCACGGCTGTTGTGAACGCATATGAGTTTTTGAAGAACGTTGTGTACCGCATCTTCTTTCGCATGTTGAAGAACAACAAACACCTTACTCTGCTATTAAAGCAGTCCATCAAACCCAACAACGCTTTGGGCATCCGTACGATAGCAGACCTCATCAGAGAAGTACGCAAGCACAGTGAATGGGCTGCGGACACCATCGAAGATGTGTGTAACGATCTCTGCTTTCACTTGGTGTTTAACCAAGCTAGAAAGACTTCGGATTTGCAGTTGGGCACAAAACTCAATGAAATTTGCCGCAAATACCTGGGTATCCAGTTGAATTTTTCTGGGATGGTTTTCTTCAGCGAAGAGGTCCCTGCGTGTGTCTATAAGATGTGCCCAATTAGCCTTGCTGCCCCCGACTCGGTGACTAGCAAGACCCTAAAATCCATCGCCGCTACGACATTCAATAGAATCGCAAGACAGCTAATGGACGAGAACGCCCCTGACAGCTTCGATCAACAGATAGCGCGGGCAGGCCATTCCATCCAGACGGACTTTGAACGCAACCTACTAACCCAAAAGCGCCTGCAAAAGATGCGTGAGAGACAATATCTCACGCCTGCAGCCCTGGAAATGGTGGGATTAGAGAGTTAGGTCCAAATTAGCCCATTTGATGGGCTAACCTGTAAATAGGCTTAGATTTTTATTCAATCACAACCTACTTACATTCAAGATTTTATAAAAAACCATTTAATAAAGTTATTATTTTGTCAACTAATTTATTTATAATAAATTACTAATTAACTACAATTATAGTTGAGAGGTAACTCTCTTTTAATAATAAAAATAAGAGCGTGTTATGTTTAATAATCGATTTACTAGCGCTATATGCGCTACGTTGCTGCTTGCTACAGCGACGGTATATGCCAACGTCCCGGTAGCCCCGGGAGACTTTACTGGATCTCGGGATGCAACAAACGGGATCACGGGAACAGTGGACTGGGGAGGTGACCCAGGTTTCAGCCTTGACTGGAACATCACCCAAAGTGGAAACACCTTTCATTACACCTATACCATTGACGTGCCAAGGAAAGACCCGAGTCACTTTATTTTGGAGTTGAGTGACAACGTCACACCTCAAAATTTTGACAGTCTGTTCTCTAATTTTGAGCTAACCGGAACCGGAGGAAGCATTACAGGTCCCGGCACATTTGGTCCAGGCCCATCAAATCCCGATATTCCGGGGGATATTTACGGGATCAAAATAGACTTTAGCGGCGACTCAACACTGCCCTATATTCTTGAGTTCGACTCGCTAAAAGCACCAATGTGGGGCGATTTTTATGCCAAAGATGGCCGTTCCGGGGGCATTCCGGCTACTGCCTACAATAATGGATTTGGCACGGATCCTACTCTAGCGACGCTAGATTTCACTAATTGGATTGCCGTTCCCGACACGCTAGTGGCTGTTCCTGAGCCACAAACGTATCTACTTCTGGGGTCGTCATTACTACTGGGCTTTGTGCTTCGCAGAAGGCGCCAGGCTAATGCATCTTAACCCTCTTAAGTCCCGCTAGCTCTTGAGCTAGCGGGAATTTTACTAACGGCAAAGATGTACGTGTTCACGGGGTAGGCAAATCCACTCTCCTATTCGAATTTACAAAAAAAAGTAGCGCCATCTACAGGGGCGAAGCCCGGACAGCTTTACAGCTTAGGCCGCAAGCTCTAGGTAGGTTGAAGAAGTATTCCAAGCTCTGAAGAGAGTGTAAAGAAATAGACCAAATGCGCCTTTGTTGGAACATGTACGCAAAGATCGAGTGGAACGAACTGAACGAACGAGATTAGAGCGCCAACCGGGTTCTAAGAGTCCTCATAAGATGTTATTGCCTGACAATAAACGAATATGCTTCGAAAATAGCGTCTTTCCTTGGGTCTGGAGGCATATTAGCGATTAGATCATGCAGCCCCTTTGCAAGGTCTACAGTGGAACCGTTAAGCATTTTTGCCAGTCCCATTCCTTGGGTAAAGATGCTGGTACCACCTATACCAAACTCGCTTAAGGTCTCCTCATGAAACTGTGCTCCGAATCCAAGTGTAAGTGCCAATGCGTTGGGATGGACGTGGGCGCGTTCTAAAGCCTCTAGGGAAGGCTTAAGCCCTCCTAAGTAGCCGAATGTTGTTTCGACACCTTGCTGAATTCCTTGGCTAAGTGCAGACAGCGCCATGTCAAAATCGACATGTTCTATAAAGAGCTTCTGGCGCATTGCGTCGATTTCTTCATTTGATTCACCTGTCAACGCATGTAGTTCCGCTCTTTTGTCCTCTGGGATAGCTTGCTCTAGCTCTTGCTTCAGGCCATGAATGCTTGTGAAAGCTTCGTCTAATCCGGAAAAAGCAGCCGTTTGATCATCTGCATCCATCACAGTGCCTAGATCACCAAGTTCACTCAGTTCATTGAGTTTACCCATGACAGCATCCATTTGATCTAGGGCCAGGTATATATCGTGTATAGCAGCTTTCTGCAGAAGCATATCCTTCCCATTGACTTCAGCAGGGCTTTTTGGGCCTTGGAGTAGAAGGAAGACAAAGTGTGGATATGCCTGCACCGCGCCCTGACCATCGGATACACTCTTTGCAAGAGCGGCAGCCTTTCGAGAACTAGTTTCTGTGTCCGCTAGCGTCGTAGTAGTCAACGCAGCGACAATGGCTCCATTCTGCACCAAATTCATCGCCCCATTCCATATAGCGTGATCCGCGTACTCTGAGGGGTTACCTTGCTTAGGGGGCTCAGCGTGAGGACCGCCTAATGGTGTCGTAAGCCAAGCCACATGCATTTTATTAGCGGCATCTCTATCGATCTCACCAGCGGCACTGAGATACGTTTGAATTTCGTTGTAAAGGGAGTTGGCTTCGCCGGCAACCTGTATCGCCATCTCGGGGCTCTCGGCATTTACCAAAGACGGCAGAAGCCCACTATGAAGAGTTTTTATCCCTTCAGTGAAACTACTAAAACTCCATTCACCCGGAACATCTAGCTCTGGCAGTGCCTGAAAAGCCAAGGAATCAAAAGCCACATCGAATGGACTTTCTTTGTCTGCAAAAGCTCCTCCTAACTCCAACGTATGGTGTCGGCCTCCTATTGGAATCTGGTCACCATCGTCAGGCGTCTTTTTTGGGGGCTGAGGCGAGTCTCCGTTTATCAGGGTGTCTACATCCCTTCGCAGCCCTTCAAGCCTGTCTTGAATGGGTTCACGTACTGTACTGGGTAGAACATCTAGTGCACTATTCAAAACTGGTGACAACTCGACAGTCTCCCCCAGCAAGGAATCGACATCATTCAACAGATTCCGCTGTACCTGACCAAGTACACCGGTTTCGCCAGTGAGACTTTGTAATTGGTCAAGGAGATCGGCAGCAGAGCGTTCGACACCCAACACCTCTCTAGCGGCTGACAGCTGATTTTGTAGATCCTGCAACTGACTTATTTGAGGGAGAAGCTGAGTACCGTCATCTACTGTCGATAACGAGGTTGCGGGCTGGTTTAATTGCTTAGTTAGAAGAGTTATCTGTTGATTAATATCGTCGAACTGTTGCTCAGCAAGCTTTGGTGAAGGTGTAGATGTCGCCCATGTATGCAGTGTTTGTTCAGCTCTGTCGGTCACGTCCTGAATGACAGCGTTAATACTTTTAGGCTCACCATTGAGACCCAATACCTGTTTCGAATCCGCCTTTCCAGTCTCAGAAGCAGATTCCGGTTCCGACGGTAAAAAAGAGTTAGCATGCTGAGGAAATCCGGATGTTATGTCATCCATTAAAACCTCCTGTTGACGTCATAAATGTCTATATCTCAACACTTTATTATAACATATTCCGTAACAAAGTAACAGAACAAATTTTGTTCTACGTAGACATATTGAGTTCCTTACCAGTCCATTTTCCGACCTGTTCACGGGTCAAATCACCGCTGTCGTTCCACTCGCGATAGAGGTAGCCGCCATTGTCATCGTAGATACCCTGTAGTTGAAGCACACCTAACCTGTTCCATTTATGCACATTGAAATGCGAAGGCGTGGAGAGGTAGTCGATTTCCTCGGCAAGTTGCCCATTGGAGTGCCAGCGTCTCCATCGGCCAGTAGGCTTCCCATGCTCAAAGGAAGCGTCAAGTTCAGGAATTCCGTCTTCAAACCAAACAAAATCCGATCCATGGCGCTGTCCATCGGTGTAGTGCACATAGCGCTTCATACTTCCGTTGGCGTACCACAGAGCCACATGGCCGTGAATAGCACCCTCTTTGTAGTGCACTAGCGTTTTGGGGGATCTGTCTGGATAGAGTACTTCGTGGAGACCGTGTCGCTGGCCCAGAGACCAGCATTCGGTGCTACGAATGCTACCTGATATGTACCATGCGCGAGAGCGTCCAACACGCTGTCCCTGGTAGTACCACGACTCAGATAGGAGAATCCCGGACGGACTCCAGAAACGTGAAGGGCCGTGTAGGGCACCTTGACGATAGAAGCACTCTACCGTAAGTTGACCGTCGTGCTCTTCAACGTAGCGACCTGTCGCAGACGGCACGATGGCGCTAAGTGGTTCAGATGCTTTGAATTCTTCCTCGATGTTGATACCAAGACTTTCATCCAAGATGATAAGGGTCGCTCCGTCGTAGCTATACGTAGGCTGCTGCATCTTCAGTTCCTCGACACTGCTGGGGAGTTTTGCACTTCTTCCATGAGTGTACGATTAACACGCGCGGTCTCCTTCAGAAAGGCGAAACGCCTTGTCTCTAATGCTGCTTGCGTCCCGATGCGTTGGGTAGGTGACATTGCGTTGGTCTTGATATCTCGTAATTCCTTGTTGTATCTGCGTACAAAAACTTGGTTAAACATATCTAAAACATAGAGGTAGGCAGGCTCCTCCTCGAGCTCAACTTCTGCCAGAGCCATCGCTCCCGTAGGTACTGTGAGAGTAGCATCTGGAAATCTGTTTGCTTGGTCGGCTATGCCACGCCACTCTTCGATCATCACATCGAAGCAGCG
>JAJFMA010000207.1 GCA_021772415.1 Chlamydiota bacterium | reverse complement strand
AAACGCCTTCACCACATATGGAGGCGCCGCAGCCACAGCATTAGGCAACGCAGCCCCTTGGCTCCAAAACACAATGAATACCATACCAGGTCTGCAGCACCCCTTTGTCACCTATGTGTTACCGCGCATTGCGACGACAATGGGATGGGTTGCCTCATTTGTAGGGAGCTACTGCAAAAGCACCTCGCAGGTAGAGACGGGCCAAATGCGGGGAGACATCGATTTCCGTGGCGACAAAATTAAGATGAAAGAGCAGAGCATCGACAGCACGCTAAAAGCGCTAAACAAGGCGTTTAAAAGCGGCGTCTCCGACCTCTACAAGCGCTTCTCCGACATATTGCAGCGCAATGCCGAGCTCGCACGACAAGTTATACGAAGAAATTAAGAAAACAAAAGCAAAGGACAAAATTATGGCAGTTACATTAGAGGGCCAAACTCCATTGGATTTTGGGACTGAACACACAGTAGGAGAAATGTCTCCTGTACACGAAATAAAATTCACCGATGTGGAGACACGTATCGGTGAAATCACGAAGGCCTTGGACGAAACCACGGACATCAAGCAAATCTTGATTTTCCTCTTCCAGCTTGCTCAGCTACGCGACCACCAGCAGAAGGCTAACACCCGTGAGATTGCGGACAAAGACACCCGCAGTATCATCGACCTGGGTAAGACTATACGTGATTCGTATAATGCCAATCACTCTGTTCTGCCTTTCACCGACGACAAGAATGGCTGGATGAATTACAGCAAACTGGTAGGGACGAGTCTGACGACAAACACAGCGTTTGCTGTGGCATCTCTCTTGTTCTTCAACAATGCCCAAGCGATCTCTCAGGTAGGTAACTTGGTTAGCAGCATGGTGCAGGCACCAACGACTCTGTTCCAGCAGCAGGAAGAAGCTCTCCGCTCTGTGCTCAACACATTGAAGAGCACGCTGGAGGCAGAGAAGCAGCGCCTTGGACAAGAGACACAGCCCGACCAAGCGAAGGCACAACAGATTGATCAGCTCTTGCAGCAAATCAATGGTGTTATCTCAAAGATCTGGCAATAGGCAATTCTTACAGCAACACCGGATTTTTGATCCGGTGTTTGCTTTTACGAAGACATGAACTGGGGCCACAAGTCGCCCCGATGGGGCTCAGGATGTCTTTTTGCCTTACCCCACCCTTACGGGTGGGGCTACCCTAAGTCAGCCCTTCGGGCCTCATGAAAAATCAATGGGGAGTTACCCCTTCAGGAGAGTCTCCGATCCTTCGGGCCTCATGAGAAATCGACGGTGAATTACCCCTTCAGGAGAGTCTCCGATCCTTCAGGCCTCATGAGACAGACAAGTGCTGTCCATTGCGTCCATCTCGTCCATCCCGTCCATCGTGTCCATTGCGTCCATCGTGTCCATCGTGTCCATCCGGTCCATCTCGTCCATTGTGTCCATCTCGTCCATTATTGTGACAGATTCTACAGGACCTTTTGGACGTAGACCCATGCCTTACCCCAGGTGAAGGGAGCTTCGAAGGCGTCGACATGTTCGTAGAGCACCTTCTCACAAAAGTCATTGAGGGGGTAGCTGACGGTGACAACCGTTGTGCCTTGTGGCAGGAAGGCAAGCTTCTTTGCCACTTTAGCGACGAACTCATCTTCTAGGCATGTGCCATATAGATACACGACGGTAGCGTCGTTCATTTTGCTTTTGAAGAAGTCTTCACAGCGAAATTGAACACCTTGAATCTTGTTTTTGTCTGCGAGCTTCTGTGCTTTCCAAACGAAGTGTGGGTTGTATTCGATGCCAACAACGCGGCAGCCTAGAAAGCAATGCATCCAAAAGCAGGAGCGTCCACGGCCGCAGCCCAGTTCATAGACGACATCATCTTCAGTGATACCGCAGCGCTTAGAGATCTCTTCCATCGTCAGAGGGGGCGTCTCGCCGTAAGTGTGCAGCTCCGCTTCCCCCTTCTGCATAGCGAAGCGCTTTGCGACGCCGTAGGGGTTTTCAAAGAGGTAGTTGGCAACAAGACCTAGATCTACACGTCGGTACCTGGTATTGCCGTAGTATCTGAATACACTGCGCAGATACTCCCAAAACCTAATGAACCGCCCTACGACGAACCAATAGGCGAGAGAAATTTTGGAATCAGTAGACGAAGAAGCCATGGATAAGCCACGCGATGAACAGGAACATCAAAGTCGAACAGAGGTCATTGAAAGCCGTGACGAGCGGTCCAGAGGCCACCGCAGGATCTACGCCCATGCGTGCAAAGAAAAATGGGAAGAAAGCCCCCAAACTCGTTGCCGTCAGGCATGCGCTGAAGACACCGAAGCCCAAAGTGGTGCCGATCGCAAGGGGTTCGATCCCCAAATCGTGAACGCCTGTGATACTGAAGACGAATACTAGTGTACCCGCGAGGACACCAAACGCAGAGCCTATTGTAAGGCCAATCATAAGTTCTTTAAGCACAGCCTGATGCTTGGTACCTGCAGAAAGCTCTCCCGTCGACATCGCTCGCACAAGGATAGTACTGCATTGGAGACCTACGTTTCCGGACATCCCATTGATCAAGGGGACAAAGAAGGGAACGACACCAATAAACCATATGCGCCCATCAAAGAAGGCAAGGGCCGTCGCAGTGATCATCCCTGCACACAGAGTGAACAGAAGCCAAGGCGCGCGGCTCGCGACACGGCGCATGATCGGCTCATTCTCGCTATACTCTTCTCTGGTACCGGCGATGGTGGCAATGACTTCGTCGCCGATGTCTTCCATTGCTTCGACGACCACCTCGTAGGTGATGACACCGAGCATGATGTCGTTGGAGTCGACAACCGGCAATGCACCAATCTTGTAACGCTCAACGAGGTCAACAATCTCATCCCGAGATGTTTCGGGGTTGACCTTGTGAAGGAGAGGTCGCATCACCCGCTTAAGGGGGACATAGGAGGGGTTCACGATGAGGTTTCTCTCGGGCACATAGCCAACAAGCTGCCCCATGTCATTGAGAACAAATACACTTCGAGTGAGGTCAATGCCCGGGTTGTCACGGATGGCTTTAGCGACATCACCCAACGTGACGTTCATGCGGAAAGCAAAAAATTCGTTCGTCATCAGACGAGCAGCGCTATTGCGGTCGTGGCGCATCAGCTCACGGACGCGATAGGATTTCTTTGCATCGAGCAGATCTAACACCCGACGCAGTCGGCGGTCGGAGAGGTCGTCTAAAATCCAAACTGCCTCATCGAGGGGCATGTTGTCGATGAGGCGCTTGATTTCGTGATTTTCAGTAACACGGAAAATTGCCGACCGCGTCGTGCTGTCCGTGTTAATAATAAAAATAACTTTCGCTTGCAGATCGGGAAGGTTGTCGTAGACGACATGGCGCGAGTGCGGAGGCAGCCGCGTACATGCGTAGGCGAGGTCAATGGGATCGTGTTCGCTGGCGATTTTAGCTACGTCGTGGACTAACACTAGTGACGTAGGCTTATGGAAGGCTTTTTCTAATTTCTCAAGGAGGAGGTCGTCCAGGTGACTGGTACGCGACTCCATGAGGTTGCCTGACGTGGTGACGTACTCAGCACGTGTGTCGTCGTCCGGATCTATGATTTCGGGTTCACCGATATCCAAATCAACCTCGAATCGAGACGTTTAATTTATCCAAGTCACTGCAGCGCAATTGTACCCTGCTTCAACTAGAAAAAGCTACTGTGAAGTCAAGTGACCAATAAAGGCCCTAAATGCCTGAGTATCGCGGACATTCACAAGCCACTCGTCATGCATCAGATCGTCAAGGGCAGGCAGAGCAGCGGCGTTTTCGGCACGCTCTAGATAGAGCATGGAAGTATCGAGCTGTCCACCTACGCTGAAGAGACAGGCCAAAGTATACAGTGCTTGGGTATTCCCCATCGATACCGCCTGTGTCAGACGCGCTTCGGCTCTAGCAATGAGATCATCCCAACGGTCCGGGTGGGCGGGATCTCCGACCAGTTGCGCCAGGCTAAGTAACGCGGCGCCGAGGTCCCCGAGGACAAGCTCGTCGCGAGGCTCGGACTCCAACAGCGATTCCATCAAGTCAATAGCACGGTGATAGCTCTCCGGGTCGGCAGTAAGCTCCCCGAGATGCAGCCAAGCTAGAGCGAGGTTATGACGTGCAAAGTGGTAGTCAGGGTCAAGAGTTATCGCATGCGAAAGAACTTGAATCGCCTTCTCATAGTGCTGCGGAGCATCGCTGTGGTCACCGAGGAAATCGAGGGCACATCCGTAGTTATACCACCACTCGGGATCAGCATCGTTACCTCGATCGCGGACAGCACGCTCGAACTTACTTACGGCAGCTTCGATATGGCGCAGCTCCTGTGTCTGCTCTGCGAGACGCATTAAGGAGACTCCCCAAACATTGTAAAGGATACTACCGTCGCCCTTACAGTGTTCCGCAGCATAGCTGTAGGAGCGATTGGAGGCGTCAAAGAGTGAGACGTCACCAGATAAGATTCCGAGCCATTGGAGGATGTCCGCAAGGATTTGATGAAGTCCCGCGCTGTCTCCGAAATGTTCGAGGCCTAGCTCAACACGTCGCCGCGCTTCTTCTCCGTAGCTAGCATCTTCGAAATAGCGCCCCAATTCCAGTAGGCAGTAGCAGTAGGTCTCCAGCACCATTTTACTTTCGGGAGCTATTTGAGAGGCCTGTGTCACCAGTTCCTCACCAAGGCGGATAGCATCGAGCTCGTCTAAGCTAGCTCCAAAAGTGATATGCACTTTAGCTAAAGCACATAGAATCTCTGGGTCTTCAGGGGAGAATTCGAAGGCTGTAGTCAGCTTATCTATAGCTAACTCAAGGAATTTAACATCGCCACTATAGGCACTTTCACGAGCACAGAGCTGTCCCCATTGCAGCCAAAAATCTGGATTATCGGGCGCTCGCTCTGTAGCATCCGCTACGGCAGCGAAAGCTTGGTCAAAAGCTTCTCGATCTCCGGTGTGTTGGTAGGTAGCGACGTGAACACGGACGAGGCAAGCATGCGCCTCCATATCATCGCCGGCAAGTTCTAGCGCACGACGCCCCGCACAGACCGCTTCAAACAGTAAATCACCCTGCCCAAGGCCTTCAGCTTGTGCGAGGCATATGGAGGCATAGTCACGCCACAGCTCAGCGTTTCCGGTCTCTTCCTTCAGGGCGCATCGAAAGTGCTCTAGGCTTCGGTGGTAATCACATGCTTCCCCTGAAAGCTGCCCCATGACCCGCCACACCTTGGCCCAAAGGAGCTCGAGTTCGTAATGCGGAAATAGAGGCTCCCCTTCCTGATGAGCAATAGCCTCAAGGAGGCGGTCAGCTTCGAGAAGGGGGGTGGAGTCGTCCTGCTCCAATGCCATAGCGATTAAAACTTTTACCCTTTCGCTATATATCTGAGAATTCTCAGGAAGAAGCTCCTGAGCTCGAATGAGATGCTCTTGTGCACGGGCAAGACAACGCGGGTGCTTCGCCTGTGATGCGTAAGCTTGCCCAAGGGCGAGCATCACAAGACCAGACTTCGGAGCCACAGTTTCGGCTAGCTCCCAAGACTCCGTTGCTTGTCGGAGCTCTTGAGAGACCTGACGTAAACCTTGAGCTATAAAGAGCTTAGCAAGAAGTTCGCGCTCCTCTGAACTCAAAGCTTCCCATGTCCCAGCCTGGCGATAGGGCGTCAAGTCATCGTACGCACCTTCGGCATCGATGCGTTGCAGTGTATCTTTAATTGGGGGCTTCCTCTCCATGGCCTTGACTGTAAGGGGTCTCCAGCGAAGGCGCATCATACGCAAGGAGACCATTTCGAACAAGAGCAGACTCCTAAGAGGAAAGTACGTGAATCTACGTCCGCTCCGAATGGTAAATCGGCTATTCAGCAGACACTACCCCCTCTAGAGTCAACGGACTATAGAGCCTCTTTGTGTCTTGTTTTTCAGCCTCGACCGTCGATATTTTTATCATAAAGTACGGAAGGTTAATACATTAGCTCACCCGTTTTTCATCATGAGGCCCGGTCGCGGTAGGGACACCGGTTTCCCGGTGCCCCCCGCACAGATCCGTACGTGCGGAATTACCGCATACGGCTCCTACCTTGAGTATCTAACGCAGAAGCGCTTTTCAGGATATGGGTGTATTATTCTGG
>JAJFMA010000206.1 GCA_021772415.1 Chlamydiota bacterium | reverse complement strand
GGGGCAAGCTCAATGTTGAGGGCTTCCTGTGCCCAAGTGATGGCTTTGGCGCTGTCGACACTGCGTAGGCGGCACTTTCCTCTCCATAGTCGCTGCAGCTCGCGCGCTATCCCTGTTTCAGCGTTGTAGAGAGGCGTCTTCCAGACTGCCTGCTGGATCTGGTCGCCGAAGCCTATAGACCCGAGAACAATACGCTGGTCGGCTTGTAGCGTCTCCAGCTGCCCGCGGATGAGATCCTGGTGGACCTCAAGGACGGTCTCAGCCGCAGGGATAAAAAGCTCTACGGGGTAGCAGACATGTCCCTCGTCGGAGAGTTCACTCAGGACGTGTTCAATGCCAGCGCCAATACGTTCGGGGGAGTCGTGGGCATGGCCCATCTTTGAGGCGATGCTGTCGGCGCTTTTAAATCCTATGCCGCGGATGTCGCGGGCCAAAGCGTAGGGGTTTGCTGTGACTTTTTCTATCGCTTGATGGCCATAGCGCTTAAAGATCTTTTGGGCAAAGCCGGGGCTGACGCTGTATTTCTGCAGAAAAAGCATCACGTCACGGATGGTCTTTTGTGCTTCCCAGCAGGTAATAATCTTCTTTAGGCGTGTCGCGCCAATGCCGCTGACTTCAAGGAGCTTTTTTGGGGTGATGTCGATGACATCTAACGTCGCAGAGCCAAAATGCTCGACAATGCGCTTGGCGTAGACAGGTCCGATGCCTTTGATGAGCCCTGATCCTAAGTACTTGGTCATCCCCATCGCGTCGGCAGGCATCTCCGTACGTACTTCGGACACTTCAAACTGGCGGCCATGAATGAGATGGCGCTTCCATGTTCCGAAAACGCGTACGGTCTCGCCAGGCTGCAAGCCGGGCATGGTGCCGACGATGGTGACAAGATGCTTACGGCCAGAGCGTTGCAACTGCGCCACGGTGTAGCCCGTATCGGCACTTTGGAAGGTGATGCGTTCTATATGACCTTGGACATGTTCCATAAGCTCAGCAGGATAGCGCAAGTCCCTAAAGAAAAAAAGAAGCACATGTCCAATATCTGATTGGCTCTACCTAGACTTCCAATTGTCGACATTTTAACCAGCCATTGTTCAATTGATAGGAGTGAGGAAAGATATCGTTATTGATAATCAGTAACTTGACATGTTGATAGACGTCTTAGAAGGTAACATGTAGTGGTTTGATTCCGAGGTCCCGATGAGAGTGTCAGGAAACGACAGCGTGCTATTCATTCGAAGAGCCCAACGGGCTCAGATATTATAGCCCAGAGCGCAGCCCTGGTCATTACCTAACATTTTTAAGCATTGGATGCACCTCCCTTAACTAAACTAAAGATATTGGTAAGTAATTGGTTCTAAGGCCCAACGGGCCGTCTTATGATAGCCCCACCCGTGAGGGTGGGGTAGAGTAAAACATGAATTTGAGCCCCAACAGGGCGGCTTGTGGCCCCGATTCATGGCTTCGGAAAAGAACGTGCCGCGCGTCACTAATAGCATTGGATAAACGCTCTGTGTCGGTCTAATCCGCTGAGGCCACAAGCCGCCCCTAATAGGGCTCAGGGTGCTTTTTTGCATTACCCCACCCTCACGGGTGGGGCTATCATAAGATGGCCCTCCGGGCCTCATGAGGGAAGTTTGAGAGCCTTAGATGAGAGAATGTAGATTACCGAACTGTACCCTTTTTTCTTCTCTGTGGGCTCTGTGGGCTCGGTGGTAATTTTCCGGTTTGAACTAGATCTCGATCGTTAGGACAAAGGCCCCAACCTATTTGGTAATGAGTCTCTGGGAGGAGGAATTTGCTTGTGGAGGCATGAGAGCTCTATCCTTTTTATTTGAAGTGGGGTACAAGAAAATTTAGAGATGCTGCCCGTAGACCCCGAATACCTTAGGTTGGGCCAGGCGGTATCGAGTGATGACTACGAGAGGATGAGTACTATGCGCATAAAATTTGCTTACCTTCTTGCCATGCTTATGGCGCTGCCCATGATGGGTTTCTCTGCTGACGAGGTCCACCGTGGGAGACAGACGGTCATTAAGCGCTTCCATATGGGCCCTGCCCGAGACCGCTATATCGCCGACAATGATGCGGATGATAATGACGGATGGACCATCGAGGGTGAAGAGGCCGACGACGCGTGTCACCTTGACGACCACGACGGATGTGCCGCAGGCTGTGGGGATTGCGACCGCCGGGCGATGATAGAATACTACGGGAGCCCCACCTTCGTACGCTGGGCTCGCCACTGCCGCGACTGCCCTCTGTATGACGATTTGGATATCATCGACGAGTACGACGCTGTGGCTACCTGGCCTGGGAAGAACGAGAGCTCCTGGATGCATGAGCTCGTTCGTTGACAACGGCCTAGGTCGGCGGTACAATTGGGCTCTTAATTTCCCACGTGCTTAGATTATGTCCCTATTTACCGCCGAGAGTCTTGAAAACCTGCGCCAGCGTGTCGATATCGTCGACGTGATTTCTGGCTATATTGAACTCAAGCGCGCCGGCAGTGCATACAAGGCGCTGTGTCCCTTTCACGACGAGAAGACCCCATCATTTACCATCCAACGTGGTGAGCGCCATTTCCACTGCTTCGGCTGTGGCGCCCATGGCGACGCGATACAGTTTCTGGTGGAATACCAGAAAATGAGTTTTCGCGATGCTGTCGAGGCATTGTCGCAGCGCTTTAACGTGCATCTCGATGTCATCGAAGAAACCTACACGCATCGTGGCCCACGTAAAGCAGACCTTAAGGAAGCTCTTCATCTGGCATGTCGTCTCTACCACTATCTACTCTTGCACACCGAAGAGGGCCATGAGGCTTTGCGCTACCTAGAAGGGCGCGGTATCGATGAGGAATTCGTTAAGCAGTTCGAGCTGGGGCTGGCCCCGAAATCCAATGGGATAGTTCTTAAGGTGCTAAGGGAGAAAGGGATCAGCGACGAGGTTCTTTCGGTGGCAAGCCTTGTACGTCATCGCGACGACGGCTCAACACGCGAGTTCTTTCACGACCGCATTACCTTTCCTATCCGTGATGTTTCTGGAGCCGTGATTGGATTTTCAGCTCGCAAGTATCGCGAGGACACCTTCGGAGGCAAGTACGTCAACAGCACGGAGACGCCTCTCTTCAAAAAATCTCGTGTTCTCTACGGTTTGAGTTACTGCCGTAGACGTATTGCCAAAGAGTCACGTGTCATCATTGTTGAGGGACAAGTCGACGCCTTACGCCTCATTCATGCCGGGCTTAACATCGCCGTGGCAGCGTTAGGAACGGCTTTTGGTGAGGACCACGCCCGTGAAATCGCAAGCCTAGGGGTAAAGAAAGTCTACCTCGCACTAGACGCCGACAAGGCTGGTATTGAAGCCGCACGCAAGGTCGGTAACCTCTTTCAAAAGCGCGGTATCGAGGTGCTGGTGGCACAGCTTCCTCCAGGTAGCGACCCTGATGCCATGGTGCAGGAACAGGGTATAGACGCGTTTTTATCAGCCTTGAAAAATGCTGTTGAGTATCTGCCCTTTATGGTCGAAGTCGCCTCGCAAACACGTGATTTGAGTTCCCCGGCTGCTAAGACACAGGTGCTACAGGAGCTTGCTGCGCAGGTGAGGGAGTGGGAAAATCCTGTGATGGTGCACGCTTCGATGCGGCAGCTCGCGCATCTGTTGCATATTCCTGAGGAGATGGTGGCTGCGACGCAGATGTCGGCCAATCAGTACCTTGTGAAGAAGACAGCGAGTGCTGGGCTTCATGAAGTGGATTCAGACCGTATCTTGGAAGGGGATTTGCTGCGTTGGCTTCTGTCAGGAGGAGACCAGCGTCATGCCTTCTTCCAGCGCGTGGCGCACAATATTACCTCTGAGGATTTTCATAGCGACGTCTGTAGGCATCTTTTTGAGTCGATGCAGGCCTTAGAAAGCGAGGAAGGGCAGTGGGATGCCCTGGCACTAGCGGCGCATGCTGAAGACCCTAACGTTCAGGATCTCTTGGACCAGCTGATGCGTAAGCGCATCGACCGCTCTCGAGCCGAGGAACTTCTCGATCACACAATTCAGAAAATTCTCGACCGCAACTGGATGCAGCGCTGCGAGGATATCCGTATGCGCATCCAAGGTGGGCAGTGCAGTGACGATGAGGCATTGCAGCTCTTGAAAGACTTTGATAGTCTCAAGAGAAACCCACCCAAGGTCTACTGCCATGCCTAAGCATCTAGTGTTTTATGATGGGGAATGCGGCTTCTGCGACCGCGTTGTGCAGATACTCCTTAAAGTCGACAAGGAGCGCATCTTTGCTTTTGCTCCCTTGCAGGGGGCAACGGCGGAAGAGCTACTCAAGGATATGGCTCCTGAAGACCGCAGCGCCGATAGCATGGTGCTGGTGGAGAACTATCAGGATGCTAGCGCCCGCCAGTATCATATTCGAAGTATGGCGGTGTTTCGCACCTGCTGGCTTCTGGGAGGTTTTTGGAAGAGTGTGGGCTGGAAATTTTATCTGCCACCATGGATGTTTGATTGGTTCTATAACATTGTGGCACGTAACCGCCACAGGCTCCTTCCTCCTACAGCGTGCGTGATCCCTGATCCCGAAGATAACGAGCGCTTTCTCCCTTAGTACACATTAGTTAATTCGGAATCTCTTTTCTTAGTGCTTGACATCTGCAAGTAATAATTCTAGTGTCACCATTTAAGAGATGTATATCTTTTGGGGGAGAGATGGATTTAGATAGTTCGTCAGTATGCGCATCTGATCGCGTACTTTACGACCGCGTTCTTAAAAAGACACAAGAGTGCCATCCAGACTACACACCTGTAATGTCAGAGCACCACACAGACCGCTTGGTTGTCGAGGTTAAATCATTTGCCGAAGGGGTATTGAGCGCAGCCAAACATACGGTGGGGGAACGAGAGACGGAGTTGTATCTCGCGACGCCAGGTATTCCAATGCAGTGGGAATGGCAGGGGGGACAAAGGGTTCGTACAGTTTCAGGCTTGCACCGGCATCTTGTCGACATTGCCGCGGATTTCATTAAGCAGCGCTATGCGATTACTGTGAAGTTCATTTTTCCGCCTCTCGCTGAGGGCGAGGAGTGTGAAGGTGGAGAGGCCGGAGAATGGGAGCGGATCTCGATTTCTTGGCGAGGAGACTTGCGTAATCGACATAGGACCCCTGAGCAGATCGCTGTGACGCGGATTTGTGTTGAGCATCACGAGGTTTTTGACCTGGGGTTGAATGAATTGATAATGAGCTACGAGGGGGCATCAGACGTGATGCGTCGTAAGCTGAGAGACGAATATCTAGGGGCGCTTCAGACTGCCCTTGAAAACGAAGCTGTCCCAGAAGGCATGAGCACACAAGGGTATCATGCGGATTTGGTCAGGCGTCTCATAGAGATGGAATGGAAGGAAGGAGTTATTTTCCTGTTAAGACCGTTGGACTCATTGTCTAATCACGAAGTGCTGTCGTTGATCGCTTATGGTGTGGCGGGTGATGGAGCGCAATTTTGTCAGGCGCACGAGCATTTAAGGACGGGTGAAGATGGCCCGTTTTACACCTCAGCGTGTGAAGTTCTATACCAGGTGTTTCGTGGAAGTAGGGCACCTCAAGAAGCTGCGGATACACTGTGCGCCATGCTGCTTTCCGATGTTGATTTACGCTATTTGACGAACGAGGAATTTGAGCGTTTCCAGCAACTTGTTGATGAGCACCGTCCATATACTGAAAGCCTCCTGCCACGCATTAAAGCCATCGCTCAACAACGCATAGATGAATACTATGAGTAGACGTCTATCTCTTTTCCACGAGCTTGTGACGCTCGGGTGACTTTTGGGCCCGTAGGGAGAGTGTAAAGAAATTGGCTTTGATGATGAAATGACCATCATCTCACATGATCTCGCACATTTTCCGACGGCCTGAAAGGCCAGCGAGATGTATAGCCTAGGGCAACGCCCTAGTCCTAACCCAATATTTTTAAATGTTATTTTTTAAACATTGGATACAACTCCCTTAACTAAACTAGAGATATTGGCAATTAATTGGTTCTAAGGCCCAACGGGCCGACTCATTGTAGCCCCACCCGGAAGGGTGGGGTGAAGTACAAAAAACTGTGAGGCCTGTAAGGTCGACTCATGGCTCCATAAGCTGTTCATGAGTATCTGTGAGCCATGAGCCGGCCTTACAGGCCTGAGATTACTACCGCGCTCTACCCCACCCTCCCGGGTGGGGCTACAATAAGTCGGCCCGTTGGGCCTCATGAAAAATCAACGCTTTCACAATCGATCTCGGGATTTCTCTACACTCTCTCTGGATCTCATAAGAAAGCGTGGCCATTTTAAGCGCTAAGAGCTTTCTTAGCATACTCTACAAGGCTTTGGATTTACTTAGCCTTGCTGGAGTTTGCTGAAGTCGAGTAGCTTGCCGAAGAGACCAAAGACTCTACGCACAAGAGCAAGCCTGTTACCGCGGACGGCGGCGTCGTCATCGAGAATTTTCACTTCGTCAAAGAGCTGCGCTAGCGGCTGTTGCAGTTGTGCCACCAGGGCGTAGGCTTCTTTGTAGTCGTGTCCTTCAACAGCTTTTGAAAACGACCCTTCGAGCGTCTGCAAGGAGCTGTCGAGCCTCTTTTCGGCATCTTCACGCAGTAGGTCCTGAGAGAAAATAGCCTTCTCTTGACCGTCTAGTTGTCCTTTGGCGCGCTTGAAGACTTCGTAAAGCTTGGGGAACTCAGCGCTAGTTTGTCGGAAGTCGTGCAGGGCCTGGACGCGTAAGAAGGTGTCATAGATATCTGCGACACCTCCGGACAGCGACGCTTCAATTTCGTCTTTCGAGAAGTTGTACTCGAGAAACACTGTCTTGATACGCATTGTGACGAAGGCGAGCACATCTTTGAGTGTGGCTTCAGATTCTTTGCTGTGCTCGGGGCTAAAGTGTGTAAAGCACTGCGCAAAAACTTCGTTCAGAGGCAGTCGGAGTTTGTTGGCAATCAAGATGCGAACAATACCCAAAACCTGACGGCGTAGGGCATAGGGATCACTGGATGATGTCGGCTTGAGACCTACGGCGAAGCATCCAAGGAGGTTATCGATTTTCTCGGATAGGCTCAAAAGGATCCCTAAATCACTTTCGGGTAGAGGCGCTCCCTCTCCTAGCGGCATCCAGTGCTCTTCGATTGCTTGTGCAACGCCAGGATCTTCGTTTTGAGCGATAGCGTAGTAGCGGCCGATGACCCCTTGGAGCTCTGGGAACTCTCCGACCATATCGGAGGAGAGGTCTGCCTTACACAGCAGTGCAGCGCGTTGGGCTTTATCGAGACTGCCGATGCTGAGGGCTTTCTGCAGTGTTGTCACATGCTTGACGAGGCGTTCGACCTTGTCGTAGATGCTCCCCAGATCCTTTTGGTGTGTGACACTTTTGAGCTTTTCGTTAAAGTTCTCGAGTGTGAGTTTTAGGTCCTGCTGGTACAGAAATACGCCGTCAGCGAGACGTGCAGATAGCACTTTTTCGTTGCCATGGCGAATTTCGTCGGTGGGGCGGGTGTCCGCTGTAATTATAAACGCTGGCAGTAAAGTCCCGCTGCCGTCGGCTAGAGGGAAGTATTTTTGATGTTCCACCATCTCGGAGATGAGCACTTCTTGTGGCACCTTGAGATATTCTTCTGAGAAACTTGCATCCATGAGTGTGGGGTATTCGGAAAGGTGTAGCACCTGCGGCATTACGTCGTCGACAGCAAGAACTGTGGCGCCGAGCTTTTTGCTAACATCTTCTAGCTGCTTTTCGATGCTAGCGCGTCGCTCTGCGACGTCGACGAGGACGTCGCGCTCGCGCAAAGCGGAGACGTAACTGCCGGCGTTGGCAATCTCTACCGTTCCTGGATTGCGCTGTCGATGTCCTTGGGAGCTGCGTCCACTTGTGAGGCCTGCGACGTTGAAGGGCAACACGGTATCACCGAGCAGAGCTACCACCCAACGCAGGGGGCGAGCGTAGGCGATGTCGGAGTTGCCCCAGCGCATTTTTTTGGGGAAATCCAGATCAAGAATGAGTTTTGGCAGTGCCTCTGCTAGCGTTTTTGCGGTGCTAGAGCCTTCTTCAGTCACTTGTGCATAGAGGTATTGCTCTCCTTTTTCCTCGCGTACGGAGACGTTGTCAATGTCCCCAGCGAGCAGCGCGTCGCGTTTAGGAGCGTCTATGCCTAACGAGCGGAAAAAGCCCTCTGCGGCTTTGTTAGGGGTTCCCGCATCGTCATATGCACGGTTAAGTGCGGGGCCGCGGCGCTCTGTTGATGTTTCAGGGCGTCCCATTGCCAACCCGGAAACATGTGCCGTAAGACGTCTAGGTGTTCCGTAGGTGATGATGTTGTCGTACTTAAGTCCTGCTTTATCGAGCAGCTGCTTCAGACTCCTTTCAAGAGCTACCATCCCTTTGGGGACAAAGGTCGCGGGAAGTTCTTCGGAGCCAATCTCGAGCAGGAACGATGTTGTAGCTGCAGGATCGGCATCGACAAGGTTTGCAGGCAGTTTTAGAGCTGGCGCTTCTTGCGACTGGTCTGCCTCGGCATTTTTCAGCAGCGGGTAGCCCATGGATTCGCGTGTGGCAACATAACCTTCGGCAACGAGGCAGGCGAGGTTGCGGATGCGTCCAATGTAGCCAGTGCGCTCCGTCACCGAGAAATAGTGGCGTGCATCGAGGATGTTGAAGGCGTGGCTAGCCTTTATTACAAATTCATACGCGGGCAGAGGAAGGTCTTTTCCGACGAGGTGCTTGGCTTCGGCTTCGTAGTCTTGGAAGTGGCGGTACCACATGTCGCAGTTGGCTTCGGTAAAATTGTATGTCGACGCTTCAATCTCGTTGCGGTGATAGATCTCGCCATAGGTGACGCTGTCATTCCATAATAGATCGTAGACGTTATCGACGCCCTGCAGGTACATGGCAAGGCGTTCGATGCCGTAGGTGAGCTCGCCCGAAATAGGCTTTAACGGGATGCCCCCGACAGCCTGAAAGTAGGTGTACTGTGTGACTTCCATGCCGTCGCTCCAGACTTCCCATCCGAGACCCCAAGCTCCAAGTGTTGGAGACTCCCAGTCGTCGTGGACAAAACGGATGTCGTGACGCGATAGGTCCAAGCCTACGGCTTCAAGAGATCCCAGATAGAGATCCTGCATGTTCGGTGGCGAAGGTTTTAGGATGACCTGATACTGAAAAAAGTGCTGCATGCGGTTAGGGTTCTCGCCGTAACGCCCATCGCTCGGCCGTCGCGACGGTTCCACGAACGCCACATTGAAGGGCTCGGGGCCTAGCGAACGCAGAAATGTCGCCGGGTTAAAGGTGCCCGCACCCACTTCCAAGTCGTACCCGTGCTGTAAAACGCAGCCTTGCTTTTCCCAGTAGCTGTCGAGGCGACGGATAATTTCTTGAAGGGTGGGCTTCGATGTGGACATAAACAACCTTAAAGCTCTGATGATAAACGGATACTAATGCCTTAGCGGCGATGTTAGTTTAACGGTCTATGGGGATTTCTCTCAATATATAGCTAACCATGGAGGCCTTAGAGATGAGCCATCGGGCTTGCCCGCTAAAACAGTACATGTTCAGGGGGTACGCAAATTTACTCTCCTTATTGGAATTTACAACGAAAAAGTGGATCCATCTTCAGGGGCGAAGCCCGACAGCTTTACAGTCTAGGGCGCAAGCCCTTGTCATTACCCAAATTTTTTAAATACTGTTTTTAAACATTGGATACAACGCCCTTAACTAAACTAGAGATGTTGGTAAGTAATCGGTTCTAAGGCCCAACGGGCCGTCTTATGATAGCCCCACCCGTGAGGGTGGGGTAGAGTAAAACATGAATTTGAGCCCCAACGGGGCGGCTTGTGGCCCCGGTTCATGGCTCCGGAGAAGAACGTGTTTCGTATTACTTATGGCATTGAATAAAACGCTCCGTGTCGGTTCAATCCGCTAGGGCCACAAGCCGCCCCTAATGGGGCTCAGTGCGCTTTTTTGCTTTACCCCACCCTCACGGGTGGGGCTATCATAAGGCGGCCCGTTGGGCCTCATGATGGAACTCACTGCGATTGATTGAGGATGCCAAAAGAACCTCTGTTCGAATATCTATTTAAAAATTTTGGGTAATGACAAGGGCGCAAGCCCTAGGTAGGTTGGAAAAATATCTAAGCTCTGAAGGAGCGACACAAAGCAGCTCTATTAACAACACTGTGCACTCAAACTTGAAAACGAATTTCTGTCGCTCCTTTAGAGCTAAATAGTCACTACACATGACCTAGCCCTCACGGGCTAGGCTGTAAAGCTGTCGGGGCTTCGCCCCTAAAAGGGTGTTTTGGAGTTCACGCTATCGTTTCTAAGCTCGTTCCTATCAAGGTAGACCACGGGCAGTATGGACTGTCAATTGATACATGAAAACGGCCAGACCTCATTTTGGTGGTACCCCGTGAACATGTACCTAAAATACGAGAATTCCCTTGGGTAGGCGAGGTCGTTAATAAATTTTTTTGCGCTGTATATGTATGAACTATCCGCTGTTATTTGTTTAGTTGACTGTAAAGTCAGTGTTTTGTAGAATCTTGGTCCGTTAAAAATGAATAAGTTAAGAATATTGAATAGGAGAAATATTGTGGATAGAGCGCTAAATTACGCATCGCCCTTTTTAACACTATCTGGGGTTGTGGGAGGCTTTGCTTGGCGTTCCATGAA
>JAJFMA010000205.1 GCA_021772415.1 Chlamydiota bacterium | reverse complement strand
AGGCAACAACAAGGCGTTGTGATTCAGTGTTACTCATGACCCATTCTCCCACATAGCGTAAACACGGCGCGAACCACGCGTCGTTTTGGTCCTTTATGTCGCTTGGACACCTTTATTGTCAGGGCCTAATTCTGTAGGGATTCTATAACAATACAATTTCAAATAAAAGTAATAATTTTAATATTTTATTCATTAAAGACGATATAATAATAAAAATGTTAAAATAATGGTAAGTATAGTTGCTTATAATTAAATTACTGTAGAGGAGAGATGCTTGAATCAACGGGAGAAGGTCCGAGACCCTTGCAGGGTAAAATTACCGTGGAGCCTGCGCGTGCGGCTAAATCCTTTGGTGCTAAAGGTAAAACAATTGGACTGGGTTCGCGGGCTTCGCGACTTCAGCTAGGCGAGACTACGGATGCGCGCACTCAGGTGGCGATCAAAACGATGGAACAGGTGCAAGCTTCTAATCCCAGAATTAAGCTGCTCGACAGGATCAAATACGTGAGTGTTGACATCGGAGGGCACGGGCGAGTGGCCCTTAATATCGGTAGCTTGAAGAGACTGGGGATTTCTAAATCTCAAGCCGTCAAAGCAGCAGCGCAGGGAACTTTACCGGAGCTCATCCAAAGGAAAGTCGAGGAAACCGAAGCGCGTCTGGAGCAGTACGACGAAATTCTGGATGAACTCGATGTGATGTATGAAGAGCGTGACGTTGACGGGCGTACAATGTTGGTATCGACTGGGGAGCATGGTGTTGAAACTGGAATTTCGAAATCTGAGTTACAGAAAGCAGTAAGGGTGGGGTTGACCCGGGTCAAGACTAACGGAAAGTTGCTAAGTTTTGGAAGAACGCGTGTACTCGTTCAAAGGAATGCTGCAGGTGCTTTAGGTATTACATCTACACATGGGAAAGAACGCCTCGGACGTGGGACCTTTGGCGACGCTATTCGTGTTACGGACATCACGACGGCATCACAGACAGTGATGAAACGTGCACGCACCGATTGGAAAACGAATATAATCATTCGCAGATACGCGCGTAAGGATGTTGTAAAAGAAGCGAAGATACTTATGAGTATTCATGAAGGCGGTAGAAAAGTGGGGATTCAGAAGCCCCCAGCGCACTCCGCTTTTCGTATTGGCAGGAAGATGAAAAAAAGTTGGTATGGCTTTGTGGGCGCTGTCTACAACAAAGGAAGTATGGACGGAATGACGGTGGGAGTTACGCCGTCTCCCGCAACAAGACAGGTAGCGATAAGTGGGTTTTATCAGACGTTGTGTGGGTTAGCGACGTTAGAGGAAAAAAAAATCATTCACGGGGACATAAAGCCGCAGAATGTTCTGTGCAACGAAGAACAAGATAAGACATGGACATTTGATATCAGTGATTTAGGAGGTGCTCGTCATATTGATTCCATCGATTTTGGATCGGTAGAATATCGCTTAAACCCTATGGGAGTCTTTTCAGATGCCTATGTGCCCGCTGGCGATGTTGCTGGCATTAAAGCGGCGGCAAAGAAGGGCGATCGTGATCGCTATTTAAAGCTCCAGCAGAAGCGTGATGTGTTTGCTTTGGGAGCTTCTTTTTATGAGTTTCTAACGGGATCAAATCCTTTTGATTACCCCAATGGGCATGCCGATGTTGAAGGAGCTTTTGTAAACAGGGGCACACCGGCATTTTTTCTCGATAACGTGCGGGAAAAGGGCTTTAGCGAGGATGTTGTAGGGCTTTTCGAGAAAATGTTCGACCCTGACCCTGACAAGCGCTGTAGCGGCACTGAGGCCAAGGCCATGATGGAGGACATCATTCGCAGTGAATATCCGGCGTTAGCGGCCCAGTGGGGTATTGCTGAGGCCTAATCCAGGCCTAGCTATTCAATACAGCTACTATATGAACAACAGGTCTATAGTAACCCGGACCCCAGGTACATGTTCAGGGGGTACCAACAGGATCATGAATTGTTCCGCGTGAACGAGAGTTATGTGAGGCTCTTGCAAAATGATTTGGGCTTTCTAAAATCGCGTTTTCACAAATAGCGTCGAAGAATCTCGAGAAGTCGACCAAATGGCACACTGTCATGAGACCCAACGGGTTGTATCATTGTTAGCCCCACCCGTAAGGGTGGGGATAAGCGGAAGATGGATTTGAGCCCCACGGCGAAGAGATCATAACTATCATATAGGAAGAGATCATAACTATCATATGGTTAGATACTTTGGCCTTATGCGCGAGCTCGCGAGCGCCGTGGAGTGCGAGGCTCCGCCTCGCCTTGTGGGAGATCGCAATGACTGTAAAACCCTTTCACAAGCATTCTTGAGAGATTTCGTTAGTAGCATCTCATAGCATAAATTTTCTCCATACCTCACAGATCCGAATACAGGAAGATCTGAGCTGAAAACAGGGTTCTAGACTATCTGTGAGCTCGACGGGTTCTTCGGATAAATAACACGCTATGGTTTCCTGACACGCTCTTCAGAGCTAAGACTCTCACCTATGCCCACCTAGCGCTCACGCGCTAGGCAACAAAGCTGTCGTGGCGAAGCCCCTAGAAAGGGTGCTTTTGGAGTTCACGCTATCGCTTCTAAGCTTGTTCTTATCAAGGTAGAGTTAGAGTAGTCGAGGTAGAGCCAGGCTAGTATGGACTATCGATCGATACATGAAGATGATCAGACCACGTCTCAGTGATCCCCCGTGAAAATGTACACATCCAGGTTGCCATCTGAGCTCACGAAGGGGGCAATCCGGTCCTATGTCGCTCCCTCCTCCCCCTAAAAAAGATTATCTGTTACAAGCGTGCTATTAAGCGTTATATGAGTCTTGCACGGTATGAACGAGCATATTCGAGCATTTTTTAATCGATCCTCTGATGGAGGGGGTGCCGGTCACTTTCGTAAGGTGATCGCTTTGCACGAGGGGCCCGACGTTGGTTGGGAGGAAATTTCCCAGCTTGTTCCCCGCCTACCGCGTGGATGGTACGAGCTGTCGCAGCTCCCTGAAGCGGACCGTATTGAATTTACCCGCGATTTTTGGTTTTCG
This sequence comes from Chlamydiota bacterium, assembly GCA_021772415.1. Taxonomy (GTDB): domain Bacteria; phylum Chlamydiota; class Chlamydiia; order Chlamydiales; family JAJFMA01; genus JAJFMA01. The sequence continues at coordinate 3,819 of JAJFMA010000205.1, read as the reverse complement.
CAGCTGCCCTTTCAGCCGCATATTCCGGATATTTTGCAGGCATTTTTCGCCGATTTAAACACCATTGGTGTCTATCTAACGCAGCAGCAGCACGACGAACCATACGAAGCGCACATGGTCTATGGTGTCCACAAAGACACAGCGTTCTTTCGTGGGGGGCCTCCGGCGACTGAAAATGATATAGTAGCTCTCAAACAGCGCTTTTCAGACGTCGTGTTACCCGAGGACTATCTGGCGTTTTTGGGCATCCACGACGGATTTTATAAGTACACCGACACCGGCGTGACGCCTTCGGCGCAGATGGGTAAATTCTACGAAAAATTCCAGGACCTGATCGCCGCTTGTGATCAGTTATTGAGTCCTACTGACGAACCTGTGGATCCCAAGACATTAATACCTTTTTATGAGTCCTTTGGATTCCCGTGCTACCAGTGCTTTTGGTCGGACTGGTATCCTAGCGGTGAGATGGGGAACATCTACTACTGCGGGCTGACCAACACGATCTCCGACCACCGCATCTCGGGGCCGTCACCAGAAAACATGGCCTTTCCCACGTTTCTAGACTGGCTGGCCTTTTATTTGGAAACGATAGAAATATAGTCTATTTTTTTCGTGCTTTTGGTTGCTTTATTTAAGGTTCATAGGGTATCAAGTCCCTCAGTAAAATTGGGGAAGTGAACAGTGACAGCCTACTACGTCGAGGACCTGTACCGACAGCATGGAGAGCGTTTAGGCCTTGAACTTGTCGCAGGCAAGGGAGGTCTCCGCCGCCGTATCCGTGTCCCCGAGGCCCACCGTCCAGGCCTCAGTCTATCCGGTTATCTCAAAAGCCACGCTAAGAAGCGCATATTGATCTTCGGGAAGGTTGAAATCGAGTATCTGCGCGATCTAGACCCCCAGACGCGTATTGGGAGGCTCGAGGCGATTCTCGGTCCCTACACCCCAGCAGTGATTATTGCGAGGCGCTTCCGTCCTCCGAAAGAATTGACACAGATTTGCGATGAGCTGCAAGTTCCCGTGATGCGCGCGAGCATGACGACGATGAACCTGCTTAGCAAGCTGACGCATCTTCTCACAGAAGAATTTGCCCCTAGCATGAACTGCCACGGGACCTTGGTAGAGGTCTTTGGTGTGGGTGTACTCATTCAGGGAGACTCTTCCGTAGGTAAGAGCGAGGCAGCTCTAGGGCTGATCGAGCGGGGGCATCGCCTGATCTCCGACGATATCGTTAAGGTGCGTAAGCGCGAAGGAATCTATTTAGAAGGCTTTGGCGCGGACCTCACGCGCCACCACATGGAAATCCGCGGTATCGGTATCATCAACGTAGCCCACCTCTATGGTGCCGTCTGTGTGCGCGACTACAAAAGCATCGATCTCGTGGTGAAGTTGGAAGCTTGGGATGACCAAAGCTTCTATGACCGTGTTGGCCTCGAAGAGAAGTACTGCGATATGCTCGGTATCAAAGTTCCCCACCACGTCCTGCCCGTGAAACCGGGCCGCGATGTCGTGTTGCTTTTGGAAACGATCGCGTTGAACCATCGCCTCAAGGCCATGGGTTACAACTCCGCTAAGGAGTTTAATGCTAAGCTTCTTGAGATGATTTCGATCAAACAGAAGACAAGCCCTGGAGCACGGGTCCGCGACATGTTCCATGAGCAGGTACATACAGGCTCAGGCGAAGGTGGCTTCTAGGATGAAGACAGCACTCAACCAAGAGATTTTGCAGGGCACGGGGATTTCCCGTGGTGTGGCTGTAGGTAAGCCGCATTTTTGGGACCTCAAAGATGCTGAAGTTCCTAGCTACGCTGTTGAGGAATCGGATCTTGAGAGGGAGCGTCGACGCTTCAAGAAATCTTGGGCCGGAGCGCGCGATGACCTAGAGCGCCTAAAGTGTCAGCTCGAGAGCGAAGGGGCCCGCGATGCAGTTGCTATCATCGAAGCGCAGTTGCAGCTTTTAGGTGATCCACTTCTCTATGATGCTGTGGGTAGTGCTCTCGAAAGTGAGGGGCGTAATGTTGAGGTATTGCTTTCAGATGTTGTCGAACGCTTCCGTGTGCGCTTTGAAACCATGGACGACCCCTACTTTAGAGACCGCTTTCAGGATTTAGAAGACGTCAAGCAACGCATCTTAGGACATCTCCTCATGGACGGTGTTGTGAATGTCTCCAAGATTCCGGAGGGTGCCGTCATCGTCGCTCCGCTGCTAGCGCCTTCACATACCGCCGCAATGCAGCGCCACGTTGTTGCGGCATGCGTGACTGAAAAGGGTGGTGTGACCTCGCATGCAGCCATCGTTGCTAAGGCCAAGGGCGTTCCGATGGTGACAGGCATCGACGTCTCCAAGCTGTGCGGGCCAGAAGTCTCTCAAGTTATTGTAGATGGTGTGACGGGACGTGTGATCATCAATCCTTCCCACGATACCCTCAAGAAATATCGTTCTATGCAACGGCGCCTAGGAGTCCTTCAGGATCTGTTGTTGGAGCAACGTGAGCTGCCAGCAGAAACCCACGATGGATATCGCGTACGTCTCTGTGTGAATGTAGAAGACATCGAAGAGATCGACCATGTTCACGAGCACTGCGCTAGCGGTGTGGGGTTGTTTCGATCCGAGTACCTCCTTCTCACGAACAAAAAATTTCCGTCAGAAGAACAGCAGTATCAAGTGTACAGTAAGCTGGCCGAGCGCCTGCAAGGGCTCCCTCTGGTTGTACGTGTGTTTGATGTGGGTGGAGACAAAAATCTTGATGAAGAGTCCGGGTGGCAGGATGTAAATCCATATTTAAGCCTCCGAGCGATCCGTTTTCTGTTGCGTGAGCGCGATATTTTTCGCACTCAGGTGCGCGCCATCTTACGTGCAACAGCCCATGGCAAGGTTAAGATTCTCTTACCCATGGTATCTGGTGTTGAAGAGCTACGCCAAGCTAAAGAGGTCATTGCTGAAGTACGTGACGACCTGATCAAGAAAAAAGAGCCTATTGCTGATAGCATTGCTGTAGGAACAATGATTGAGCTGCCGTCAGCAGCGCTTATTGCTGATCATTTGGCGGCGGAAAGTGACTTCCTTTCGATTGGCACTAACGACCTCATTCAATACGCTCTAGCTGTTGATCGCACAGATCACACAATGACGGGTCACTATGTGCCGACACATCCTGGGGTGCTCCGCCTGATTAGTTATATTGTGTCGGAAGCACATAAGCACAAAGTTCCCGTATCACTGTGCGGGGAGATGGCTGCAGACCCCCGCTACACCGCATTGCTCCTTGGTCTTGGCGTCGAGGAACTTTCTGTGGCTATGCGTCATGTCTTGTTGATCAAACACGTGATTAGACGTGTTAATATCGTCGAAGCGCGTAAGCTCAGCCAGCAGGTCCTTGCCATGGACAGCCATGTGGCCATTGACGAGCTTCTCGCACACCACTATAGCCTACTCGTTCCTGAAGACTGCCTCCAGCCTTAGCCTGTTAGAACAAAAGCGCGGAACCATAATCTCGACTTTCGATATTGTATTAACAAATATCTATGGGTTAGTATGTTAAGTACTGTTTGTGACTAGAGTTTTGTGCTTAAGCGCGAAGCGCTGACATATGCTTAGGCTAGGACGCAGTCCTTGTCATTACTCAAAATTTGTAAGTAAATATTTAACTTCAGGTCCTTTTTCATAACCTTAATAAAATTCAGTGAGTTCCATCATGAGGCCCGAAGGGCCAGCTTACGATAGCCCCACCCGTGAGGGTGGGGTAAAGCAAAAAAGCACCCTGAGCCCCATTAGGGGCGGCTTGTGGCCCCAGCGGATCAAACCGACACAGAGCGTTTTAT
>JAJFMA010000204.1 GCA_021772415.1 Chlamydiota bacterium | reverse complement strand
AGAAATAGGCGTGATGACTTAGACAAGCGTACCGCAATACAAAATTTCGTTATGCCACTGTGGTGCCCACATTCCTGTGGGCAATTCAAAGGACACAAACGTATAGCATAAGCTAGTGACCCCAGGCTTCTCATGTTCAATAGCATCTGCCTCATGAAGCCTCGCTAAAAGCCCACAAGAATGTGGGCACCACAAAATATCAAATGCTTTAGTATTTATGTGCAAAGCTAGCGCTATCAGACTGTTTTTTGTCATCAACGCCAATTTCCTAACGCTCTCAGAGGGACCACAAGCCACCCCGACTCATGGATCCGGAGAAGAACGTGTGTTAAGCGGCTCGACGCTTTTTCATAGCCTGTCTAACGTCTGTAAGTTCGCTTTCGAGCTTGGAATAGCCGCGCCACTGGTGTCCGCCACCGCGCTCTATCCGTTCTTCTTCAGTGAAGCTGCCAATTTTGGAGTAGACAGCATCGAAAACCCGACGATCCTGTTGGGAAAAGGGTATGCCGTTATGACCTTTAAACATGAGGTGTTTGAGCTCCTTTAGATCATCTCGGGTCAGATGCCCTGTCCTTTGTAGCTCTCGTAAATAGTAGTTTGTTGTGGCAGAGACAGTAGCGTCGGAGCCTTTAACTGCTAGCCTAGCTCCAATGGAGCGTTTTATAAGCCCTGACGTTTGCTCTTCGGAGCCGTAAACAAAGTTGCGATATTGTTTTGCTGTCGAGACGCTGGGATTGGCAAAGTCGTCGATAGAGCGCATGCAAACAGTAGTCCCTTTAAGTGCTGTGACAGCACCTTGTCCTGACATGGGGTCTGGAGTGGCGAGCATATCTCCGCTACTTTCTATAAGGGCATTCCCAACTCGAATGGCAGCTCCTCGTTCCCCAATTTGAATAGCGAAAGGGTTCACACTTTCGATATTCTCTTCGCGTACCGCTCCAGGCGATTTGGGGCCAGGGCGATTACCCGCCTGAATGCCGATCTCAGTGACCATCGCGTTAATTTGGCGGCTAAACTCTTGCTCAGATTGACTCAATTTACCACAAACAGCTTTTTGTTGGTTCAGCAGGTCTTCTGCCATTTGCTGCAGATCTCTTGCATCTGGCAGTACATCAGGATCATATTCAACTCGCGTAGTGATCCCTAGGCGCTTTGCAAGGGAGTTACGCACTTCGATCACCAAGAGTGCTCTGGGTGCATAATAGGGGTCATCAGTTGATTCAGGGAGGTTACTGACACACTTTTCAAGTTGCGCTCCAAGACGCTGCAAGTTATTACGCTTCTGCCAGCACTCTGCCTTCTCACTCGTAAGCGCATCTAAAGTAAGCTGAGTGTCCTGATCTGGGAGCACAAGCTGGTAGTGGCGCTCCGGCGTTTCCAAGCCCACCTGCCACAAAATTTCAGATGCTTCCTCTTGTGCTTCGGGTGAGGCTCCGCCTGCAACATTTTGATAGACGGCAGCGACCATCACTGATTTCTCAGAGAGCATCTCGCGAGGATTCCCCAAGATCGTTGCTGTTGCCGATGCCCCAGCTCCAGTGGCGTCGATGATGATGTCTCCGGGCACCCACGTAAGCTCTTGACTTTCCCCTGTAGATCGCAACACAACACCTGTCTCCTCAGGTGCGTCAGGACCCGCTTTACCAATCCGAATGTCTTCGACTTCAAAACCTGTGCGTAAGACATTATCCCCCAGGACCTGCTCGATGACGTGCGCCTGAGCCTTTTGGAGGTGCATTATCTGCATGTCCGTTACTACGTTTCCAGGAGTCACCTCGCCCGAAGTCACTAGCCTGTCCGTCACCCCGCAGTAATCAAGTAAAGGCATTTGGTCGATTTTAACCATGTTCACTCGGGTATAATCCTTGCGTTTTTCCCATCCAGTGACTTCTGCGCCTTTAATACCGGCGGCAAGAACTCGTTGCAGACCACCAGGTCCCATTCCCAGCACCTGCACTCGGGGGCGGTCCCCGTCGGCAAAACGCCGTTGATTGCGCTCCTTTTCCGCTCGCAGAAAGGCTATTTTGTGGGCCATGACAGCCTCAGGCTCTCGCTGACGTACGCTGGCGTAGCATTGTCCCACACCTAGTATCCGAATCTTGCTTGAATTTTTGTTTAACAACGCCAAGCTCTGACTCTTGCTGGCATCCATTTCAAAATGCGCCGGAAGAAAACCACGGACTTCACCCGCTTCTATCATCTGAGCTAGCGACGTAAAGTCGTAACTGCCGAAAGCTGCCTCTAGCGGGTTGGCGAATGCCCAATGTATGTCGTGCGCCCCTTGAACTAAGGCCAGCTGTTGATTACTCGGAAGTTCTGCGAATTGATCAATGTCGAGTGCATCAAGAGCCAAAAGGTCACTGTCATCTATATCTTCAAGACGTTGGAGATGTGTCAGAAAGGCTCCGCGCATATCGGCAATGATGTCGTTGGTAAGTTCGAGAGCAGCTTCGAGATCTGCGATAACTTCCTCATTCGCCCCTTCTGCTGTGAGTCTATCGATGTGGCCTTGTAGCTCGTCCCGCATCCCCAGTGCCATAGGCACTTCGTAGAAGCTGTATGCGTTGTTGATCTCTGTGCGTGCGAATTTATGTGCAAGCCGTGGAATCTTGAACGGGATTTCTGAGTTGCTACCTTTCAAGTGCCCCTCCAGCGATATCAGCACATCCTGCATGGGTTTCGCAGGACGTAATTCCAGCCCTTCCAACTGTTGCTCGCCTAGGATGGGATCATGTGCCTCATCATCGACTATTTGCGACGATACCTGGCGCACGCATTCCATCTCCCGTGCTTCGACACGGTCGTGAATTTCACGTGCGTATGTCCTGAGGCGCTGGAGCTGCGATGAGACATTACCGATACGATGCTCAAGCTTTCTCAAGGAGCGTTTTTTCGCCCTTCGATTTAAACCCGAGGCGGATTCATAGTCAGCGCGTTTGTCATCGATGGTATGAGCTGCTCTCTCAATGTCCCGTTGTGAAGACACGAGTCCATTGATTGTGTCGGTAACTCTTTCTTCGATGGTGGTGATCGCTTCAAGGGTATCGGCTTCACGCAGCTGGTCATCCTGACTCAGCAGTTCCTGTTCCCAGGCATCCAGCCCTTGCTTTACTACCTTTAAATCAGGTTTGTATTCGGGAATATCCATAAAAACCATGTTTTTAATAGTATTATATAAACTATTATAACAAGTTAAAAATATAATTAAAAATATGTTTAATAGTAAAATAACGACATCGCCTCCTAAAACGTAGCAAAAGCGAACATCTCTCTGTTCAATGGTACCTGTTCAGGGGGAGCTTACGCAGAAAGCGTTGGGCTGCTATGCTAACCTGTATGACAAGCAACTGGATTACAGAATTACGAGAAGTGCTACGTGGCGAGGTTCGCGATGACCTTATTTCCCGCACGGTGTACAGCGTCGATGCGTCCATTTACGAAATACCGCCCCTCGCGGTAGCGATCCCCCGAGATATCGACGATGTGCGCCGCGCAGTTGAAGTCGCTCACCGCCACGACATCCCTATCATCCCAAGGGGCGCTGCCACAGGTATTGCTGGCGGCGCGATTGGGCGTGGCCTTGTTTTGGACCTCAGCCAACACCTCAATAACATCCTAGAAGTCAACTACGACGAAGAGTGGATCGTCTGTGAACCAGGGGTTGTACAACAGCAACTTAACGACTACGTTGCAGCAAAAGGCTACCGTCTTGGGCCTGACACCTCTACGGGCAACCGCGCGACCGTAGGTGGGATGCTAAGCAACAACTCAGCAGGTGCGCGTTCACTACACTACGGCAAGACCGTCGACCACGTTTTGGAAGTCGAACTTCTCCTGGCTAGCGGCGAACTCATCAATTTTCATGCTCTCGATGACGAGCAGCGCAAGGGCCGCGAGCTGCTTGCTGGACGCGAAGGCGATATCTACCGCGCTGTCGCGCGGCTTAAGCGCAAATATAGCGACGAAATCGCCGCGCGTTACCCCCAGATCCCCCGTCGTGTGTCGGGTTACAACTTTGATGAACTCATCAAGGAAGGTCCGATAAACTTAGCTAAACTCATCTGCGGCGCTGAAGGGAGCCTGGGTCTTGCCACGAAGATTAAATTTAGGCTCTGCAAGGCCCATAAGCACACTGCCCTATGTTTGTTGCATTACCATGACATGGGTGACGCCTTACGTCGCATCGCAGACTTACTTGCTGACACGCCTCTTGCTCTGGAGATGATCGACGGCAAAATTTTGGATGCCGGTCGTTCGGTGCCGATGACTCGCGAGAGGATAGGTTGGCTTCAGGGCCACCCCCAAGCTGCATTAATAGCAGAGTTTTCTGGTGATAGCGCTGAAGAAGCCGAAGCACGGGCACGCGAGTGCGCGGCGCGTGCTGAAAAGACTGGTACAGCATATGCCATTGGTATCGCCACTGAAAATGCCGAAAAGGCAGACGTTTGGGCCGTACGCGAAGCTGGTTTAGGGCTTTTGATGTCTAAGCGCAGCTACAGCAGAGCTATCGGTTTTTTAGAAGATGTTGCTGTGGATCCAAATGAAATGGCGCCCTTCATAGACAAGTTCCAGGAGCTTCTGCGCCGCCACGGCAAAGAGGCAGGCATCTATGGGCACGTAGGAGCAGGGTGTGTGCATATCCGCCCTTATATTGATTTACGTGATTTTGAAGAGCTTGCCACCATGCGTCGCATGATGGAAGAAGCTAGTGAACTCCTACTGGAGCACAAGGGAAGCCTCAGTGGAGAACATGGCGACGGTCTAGTGCGCTCGTGGCTTATCCGCAAGATGTTTGGCGAAACGCTCTATAGTGCGTTCCGCTCGTTTAAGTCGGCGTTTGACCCCAAAGGCCTGATGAATCCCGGAAAGGTTATCGCTACGCAGGGCCTTCACGACAATCTACGTACCGACCCTTCTACAAGACAGGTAGGCCTAGATACACAGTTTGATTTCTCGCGAGATGGAGGCATCGCACTTGCTGCCGATATGTGCAACGGTAACGCGATGTGTCGCAAGCGCGATGGGCTGATGTGTCCGTCGTTTCAGGCGTATGGCGACGAATTCCACAGCACACGCGCACGCGCCCAGAGCTTGCGTGCTATTTTTAACGGACGTATCTCTGCCGAAGCCTTTACTAGTGATGAGCTCTATAAAGTGATGGAGTACTGCCTTGAGTGCAAGGGATGCAAAACACAATGCCCCTCACAAGTGGACATGGCGAAGATTAAAGCCGAATTCCTGCATCACTATCAAGAGAAGAATGGCTATTCCCTGCGTAGCAGACTTCTGGGTCAAGTTGCCAAGACCAACAAGCTGCTAGCACGCTTTGGCCCTATAGTAAACTGGATTCATGGTTCGGCACTCGGAAGCGGCATGCGACGTATGTTGGGGATCGCCCCCAACCGCCCCCTGCCGTTATTTGCTAACCAACGGTTTTCTACGTGGCTCAAAAAGCGTGAAAACGAGCCCAAGCCCGGAGCTCCCAAAGTCGTCTTGATGAACGATACTTTCACGGAATTCAACTATCCCGAGATCGGAATCTCTGCAGTCCAAGTTCTGGAGCACCTCGGATACGAAGTCATCGTCCCTAAGTGGCGCTGCTGCGGAAGGCCTCTTATTTCAAAAGGCTTCCTCAAGCAGGCTAAACTCACCGCAAGCAGCCTTATCGAGCTGCTGTGGCCCTACGCTGTTCAAGGCATTCCTATCATCGGACTGGAGCCCAGTTGTATTCTGACACTTAAAGACGACTACCCCGACCTCATCATCCACGATATGACTGATGAAGTCATCGAGCACACCCAGACCATCGACAGCTTCTTTGCGCAGCTCGCACGCCAGGGGCAGCTGTCACTACCTCATTCGCCCTGGAAAAAAGCTCAAGTCCACACACACTGCCACCAAAAAGCTCTTGTTGGATCCGAAGATACCCTTGCGACACTACGGGCCATCGATGGCCTCGAGGCTACAGAAATTCCTTCCGGATGCTGCGGGCTTGCAGGCTCGTTTGGTTACGAGCAGGAGCACTACATCTTCTCGATGAAAATCGGCGAAAACAGTTTGTTTCCCGCAGTGCGCGAGGCTGGGCCTGACACTGCCATCGTCGCTAACGGCATGTCATGCCGCACACAGATCATGCATGGCACAGGCCACTCGGCCATGCATCTTGTGCAGTTGCTCGCCTCTTGTTTAGATGGCCAAGCCACCGCTGACCAGTAGTGCTTCCCATTCAAACAGTTCACCACAGAGATAAATTCTTCTCCCGTATCCACACTCACTCCCATCACGCAGAAAACAATCACCACAGAGACCACAGAGACGAAGATCGCTATTTAAGACCTAGCCTACGGCTATAGCTGCCAAGCCCCAAAAGCAAGAAGGACGGGCTAGTGATGGAAAAGTAAAAAGCATTAAGAAGTTTCTCTGTGGGCTCTGTGATCTCGGTGGTAAGTTCTTCTCCCGTATCCACACTCACTTCTACATTCACCTCTACACTCACTCCAAATCCAAATAGTTCTTTACAATACCTTAATATTAAGGCACTTAAATTGACTTTTTCACTTCCTGTATGATACAATGGGTGCACTTAGAACGAAAAACTATTGCAATTACTCACAATCAGGAGGCGTCACTTATGTCCGTTACAGTAGACACTAGCGCCAACTTTGAAGACTTTGATATTGATTCTTTTGATCCCGCGAGCTTCG
>JAJFMA010000203.1 GCA_021772415.1 Chlamydiota bacterium | reverse complement strand
GCGCCCCCTATTCCGCATTTGGAAGGTGATGAGGTCATCCCACTACAGGGCATTCGCCGCCTTGTAGCCAAGAAGATGACCCTCTCTAAAAAGCACATCCCGCACTTCGGATACTGTGACAAAGCAGATGTCACCCTGTTGGTAAAATTCCGTACTAAAAACAAGGAAGAAGCAAAGCGCCAAGGGATCCACCTGACCTTTATGCCTCTGTTTATTCGGGCACTGTCGCTGACGATCCAAGAATACCCACAGATCAACGGAAGCTTAGACGAAGCCAACGGTGAAATTATCATCCACACCGTCCACAACATCGGCATCGCCATGAAAAGCCCCCAAGGCCTGACCGTTCCCGTACTCAAAGGCGTGGAGAAAATGGACTTCCAGGGCACTGTACGCGCCTATCACGCTTTGTCTCTCAAAGCCCGAGAAAATGCACTCGCTCCCGAAGATATGCGTGAATCCACCATCACCATCAGCAATTTTGGCACCGAAGGGGGCCTGTGGGCCTCTCCTGTCATCAACTATCCCGAAGCTGCCATCGTCGCGACAGCAAAAATACAAAAACAGCCCACAGCGAAGGGCAACAGCGTCGTCATCCGTGATGTTCTTAACTGCTCATGGTCTTTCGACCACCGTATCATCGATGGCGATGTCGCGGCCGCAGTCTCCAACCACTTCATCACGTTGCTAGAAAACCCCAGCAGGTTGCTTTAGGTCCTAAGATGGACGAAATGGACGAACATTTTGCGCCACAGGTGTCAACGTGTCTAGGGGCGAAAGTCTGGAGAAAAAGTAGGCGTCGCCCCAGGTTATTAGCGACGCCTACCAAAAGAACTAAGTTGTTTGGGGCTCAAGTGAGTGAGCTAGATCAGCTGTGGCCTCTGTTAGCCACACAGCGATCTCTGCGGTCTGATCCATCTGCCTCTCAAAGCCTTCTGCAGGATGCCAAAATCCCTCGTCAGTTTGAATATCGACAAGATAACTACCGATGCGTTCCGCCAGCTGTTTGTAACGTTGATCTCCGGTAATACTTGCAAGTAGGGCGCTTCCCCACATAACTTTATGACTGAACGGGAAAGCATCGATATTTCCGCGGCACTCCAAAGCCCATTCACCGTAAGCATTAGCGGTTTCAAGATGGTTTTGGCGCCCTGTCGCTAGAAACAGCTTTGCCAAAAATCCCATCGCGTAGCCAACGACAAAGTAAGCTTGGCCCGGTTCAGATGCGCTAACATAGTGAATGAAAGACGCGTCTTCAGGAAACCGGGTGATTACGTCTCCAAGACCATCCTGACGAATGAACAACCCTTTATCGCTATCGGGCTGTTTATCCAGGATTTCATTCAAGTATCGGCCCGCTCCCCGTGCGAGCTCAAGGTCTCCCATGTAAAGCGCAAGGTGTCCCAAGTGGGCTGTTGACACGATATCGGTAACTTCTTCGCCACTTTCGAATGGAGCACCAGCGGTAAAACCTTTAAGCTGAGGGTGATGAAAACTCTTTAAATATTCCCAGGCAGGCTGAGCAATGTCAAAACGTCCTAGTCTTTGGGCGCCCATAGCAATCCAAGCATTTGGATACCCCCAAAACTCTGTGAGTAGAGGATTAGAACTTTTGTTCTCTGCTGCAGTGAAGAAATCGCCATCGGGGCGCATAAAGCGTTGCTGAATGAAGTCCAAAACACGCTGGGCTTCTATTGTATGCCCGAGAAGCCCAAGGAGGTAGGGCGCTTTATAGTAAGCCAGCAGATCGTGTGCTTCTGGTCCAAAAGAACCGTCTTGCTCAAGTTTAGAAACAATCCGGTCGCATGCGATACGCGCATGGCGAAGAAATGTGTGCATCCCACTGACCTCCTACGTGTTTAGATAACTTTTTTGTAGCATATTTTCGACTTTGCAAGCAATGGGGCGAATCTACATCACAAGATGTGGGAGATATGGCGTGATCATAGATTTGCGTGAGTTGATGGAGCCTGCATCGAAGCGCAAAATAGCGATAGGTAGGGGCTTTTTGTGGTCTGGCGTACGCACATTGGTTTTTGGGAAATTTCTAACAAACACCTGCTCCAGTTTTTCGGCGTTGGGTCCTGGCAGTTCTAGACTCAGGGCGTTTTCTTTCAACGCAGGCAGCTCTTGAAAGGCGCTGAGGAAGCTTGCTAGGCGCTCATATCCGCTCTGTGTTGGCGCCACCCAGATCCACAACTCGTCGTCATGCGAATGTGTGTGCGTACTTCCCTGAAAGACATCGTCGGCGCTGGAGATCGTGCTCACCATATGCATATGGAAATCGATCTCTGGGCGCGCGCCGTTGATCTCTAGTGACCGCCCCAGCCAGTCCTCACGTATCAACTCACAGTGTTTTGCGAAGGTGAAGTAGTTGCTTGCGAAGATCTTTGTCTGCCCCACGCGGTTGCACCCGTTTTGCTCTTTGGTGTCGTCAAAGATATTGGAGTCTTCGCCTTTGCTGCAAAGCTCAAGGTTCTCTTCGACTTCCTGCTCACGGAAGACATAAATTTTCTTATAGATGGAATACATGTCGACATTCTGCAAGATGCGCTTGGCGGCCAGCTGCGAAAAGCTGTCATCGTGAGGCAAGTCGTCGAAGTCGATAATTTCCGCCTCTTGTCCAAGCATCAGCGACTTTAAGCGATTGAGTAGCGACGCCACACACACGACATCACGCTTGGTGACTTTAGTGAGAAGGTCGGTGTCGTCGAGGATGGCATACAGAAAGCTGATGTACTCGGCGTACTCGCGCATTGGATGGACGTAGTGGCCATTGCACCCTTGAGTGATGATACGCTTCTGCAATAGGCGCTGCTGGAGGCGCATAGCCCGTGATGTTGATGACTCCGTTGCCAGGGCTTGGATCTGTGCGTCTATCGATTCGATCGTCATACCGTTCAGCGAGAAGCTGTCGTTAATACGAAAGGTCTGCTCCGCGACTAGAACGTTACTTGACTGGGCATCTCCGATGATTGCAAGAGGAGCTGTGCCGGTACTCAGTGTTGTCTTGTGGTGGTCTACGACGCTAATGACCTCCAGATAGGAAGCCATCTTACTTTCTTCGCGATTACAGAAATCCCGCTGAGATACCGTCCCCAAGACCTTTTTACGCAGGGAATGTGCTGTAACAACTCCGAGGGGATATAGTTTACCATCCTGCAAAGGAATTACTACAGTCAGGTAGTCATAGTGTTTGATGCGTATTCGCAGCTCTTCGACGTCGCTGTGTGTTGTCACATAGTGACGCTTGCGTCCCAGAACATCGTGTTTGATACGCATGACCACATCGAGGCGATCGACATAGTTATGGATATCGATGATAGCTCGATCGAGATCTTTGATGACGGTTTCAAGGACATTGAAAATCGCGCTTCTGTCTTCGATGAGCTTCCCTTGATCGTCAAACAGACCACAGCCCCCTAGCGCTTCGAGGAAAGAGCGGAATTTACGGATAGCAGACAAGCTGAGAGCCCCTAAGGCTGCTACTAAGTCATCAAAAGTACCTGAAAGCCCATGCTTAACACCTAAAATAATACGAAAGAAGTCGTGGAGATCTTTAGCTTGTCGCGCATTAAATTCTTGAGCTGGCTCGCACTCCCTGATGACAGCGCCAAACACTGCTTGAATGAACGCTGGAATGTCAGAGGTTCCAAGGCTATCTTGAGCAAAAAGGGAAATGAGGTGGTGGTGCAGGTTGTTTTCAAACCAACGCAGGCACGCCTTAAACGCCATAAGCATCTGCCGTACGGGCTCGACATCATCACGTCGCCAATCGCCGACAAAGCAGCCTTCATCATCCACTAAAACAACCGCTTCGCTAGGGCTATGCTCTATCAGCGTCGAGGGTGACGACCCGATCTCTTTATGGACATTTTCAATCGTCATCAGGTCACGTGCACTAAGCGTCAGCGTCGCAGACGTATGAGCAAGATGTGTAAACACTGCCCTTCCAAAAAGCTGGTCGAAGATCCTTTGAATGTGTGATCCAGGATGTGTGCTAGGGAGGCTCCAATGGTGCTGCCCGGCACTCACGCGTGCTGCAAAGGCGTCCATCCACCCCCAAAACGATGCAATAGCCGTATCCACATCTGGAGATGCGTGCGCCGCAACAAAGTGCCCTCCTGAGTAGGTCTTTCCCGTGCCAATGGGGAAGAATACCTGGTAGGCGTCACGCGGCACATTCTTACCTGCTATGCGTGCACGCACGCCGGCATTTTCGGCTTTATCTAGTTTGGAGAACTTGTCTAGCCAAAACTCAAAGTGCCGGTACTGGTAGGGTTCATCTAGAACGCCTGCCGTATCAACACGGCTAATGTAGTCAAGTACGGCCGGAAGCAAAAAGCTCTGCTTCGGAGCAGACTGTATACAGTTCAACAGGCTTCGGTTAACGCCGCGAAAACGCTTCCGTACCGGCAATCGGATAAACTCTGCCTGGGCAAAGCTCTCCAAAATCTCCTCCGTCTCCGGGAAGGAGCTCTGCACATACGAAAAATCTCCGAGCAGCGACGACATGTAAACCTCAGATGAAAAGGTCGGACTGAGTAGGATTCGAACCTACGACCGCCCGCTTAGAAGGCGGGTGCTCTATCCGCTGAGCTATCAGTCCATATGGACCCGAGTTAACCCCCTTATAACCTGTCGGGTAATAAAAGGAGAAAAGGACTCGGCGTGCGAAGATGAGCTAGAGTGTAGCCTTGTTGACCCTTAACAATCAAGTCTTTGACAATCATTGGCCTCCAAGCCCACCTAGCTATTGAAATAATTCCTACATTCCCGCGTAAATAGAAAGCGTCAAAAGCCTTACTGTAAGGGAGAACAATGGGAAAGAAGTGGCAGCTCGCACTAATTGCCGTCGTAGGCTTCGTTATCGCCTGGGGGGCGACGCGCTTCTACTACCGCTATCAAGTTGCGCCCTTTATGACGCTAGCCGTCGAGGAGGTAGCGCCTTCGCAATACCCCGAAGACCCTGCCCACCGCAGCGTCCACTACAACAAATACACCAAGCGTTGGCTGCATTTAGTCCAGCAAGATCCCACGCACTTCGACTTCGTCCTAAAGTCCTCGGAGCCCCACGTCGCCTCGATTGCCTTCCGTGATATCGACGTAAGCCTCTTTGTTCCTGTCAAACCCGAGTGGGTACGCGACGACGAAGACCTTGGCATCGTTGCGCTCACAGAGCGCGAATGGAACCGTCAGCAAGTCACGTTTGAACCGGGCTCTCCCCACCTCGAGATCTGGGAAGGTAACGGCTTCGAAACATCGCGCCTCGTTTCTGCTGAGCTCGCGCGCAACTGCCTAAATGCGGGCTTATGGGAAATTCTCTTGTTTGTCGAAGAAGATGGTCATAAAGCCCTGTACTATCAGGGCTGGTTCGAGTTTCCTCTGGGACACTACGCGCGCTTATTTGAAACCCTCAACGAGCGTCCCTACTGGAAGTACTGGCACCGCCTAGAGCACTGGTGGGATCCCCACGGAATGCCAGTAGACATGAACAAGCTTAGAACTGTCGTTGCCACTAGCGCCGCAAAACCCAAGTACAACCCTCAGGAGCGCATCATTTTCGGCGGTGAGCAGCAACGCAAGCAGCGCATCACCGACGCTCAGAACGCGCGCAGCTGGGAAGATCTATGGAGCCGAGACAACGGCGTACGTTTTGCCACATTCTTGCCTCCAGGAAGGTACAAATTCAGCAAGTTATGGGAGAACGAATTTCATCGGCTGGCCGAGCTCAAAGGCGCCACAGTGCGCCAGGTAAGCTGTCCAGCATCTCGGGAGCCTCTGCATGAGATCGAGCTTGTCTTTCAAGACAGCGACACCGACGAACACTCACGCCTAGTCGTGGGAGGCATAGATTTTGAAGACCTCCCCCACCTTTCGACAGAAGACTACAACAAAGGGCTCTACATGCCTCTTGGGATAGGAGTGCCTCCGGTCAGCCAAAGCTATGACGAGCTAAAGCAAAACCCTCCCTATCGCAGTACATACTATAGCCTAATGCTCGACGCTCATGATCACTGGATCAACCACCACAAGGCAGCCATCGACGGCATCGCCATGCATCTGGATCTGCGCAATCGCAGCCTAGTTCACTTGTATTTGGTGTCGTACGAGAGAGCGACGCTTGTCGGCCACTACGTTGTGCCTATCCCGAGCGATTTTAGCCAGGAGCCTCGTGCAGCAGGTTCCTAGCGAAGTAGGCTGAAGCAAGAGCGGGAACTACCAAAGAGGCACTGAGTTAAGAAGTTCGCAAGAGAAGGAAAAATAGTGTGCGCTGGCCTTCCTGCACTTACTCCGGAGACCCGGATTGCCACCCAAACCTTAGTCCAGATTTAGCGAAGGTGTCCAGATACGAGCGTAGCGGCGACGGCTAGGGTAATCCCTTGCCGAGCCTATTACGCGATGTAGTTGGGCTCCTGCAGCAAGTCTGGACTATGGTTTGGGTGGCAATCCGGGTCGGAGCTTCGCTTACCTCTATTCCTGTTAAATTCGGAAACAAACAGGAGTTGAGGAAAAATAGGAAGGGAAGAAGAAGGACCCAGCCTGCCAATTTTCCAGCTGTGCAACCGGTAACATGGGTAACACTTAGTTCACCCACATGGGTAACAACTAGTGAACTTTTTTTCCTTTGAGAAGCCAATCCAGAGCCAGTTAGAGCGACGATTACTGTAGGTGTCAAGGCCGCGCTTGCGCGCCGAA
>JAJFMA010000202.1 GCA_021772415.1 Chlamydiota bacterium | reverse complement strand
GTACCGAGGAAACCGCGGTCATGGCGACTTCCTCTGCTGTCTTCATCATGTCTTCAAAAATCGCGACGCATTTTTGGATGGTATCGTCGAGCAGCTGACCAAACGCTTCGTTATCCAAGAAGTTATATTGGATGACGCCCTGTCTATTCTCGAGCGCCCTCACCGCAAAGCTACGCGGTCTGAAACCCTGTCAAAATGCTCAGCGACTGCACAATAATCTTAAGGTACAATTCATGCAATCTTCATACAGTTAACTTAATATCCCAAAGTAATGAAGAGATTTCAATATAGATAACGGAGATTGCTATGTCTAATTTTGATTTGTTTAACTTACACTCAGAACCCCCACCACTAAGCTGGGGAGACGCTTTCAACATACGCAAGGACGTGCTCGTAGAAACGAGCTCGGACCTCCTAAAGGCTACGTTCGTCGACCTTCCGCTTAAAATCCTGAACGGACCAGATACTACTACAAAATGGGTGCTGAGAAATTTCCTCTTTGAGTCCCACCGGTGGGAACTTCGTTTCACCGACTTTCCCCCAAAGTGGAAGAGAACGTGCACATGCTTGGAACACAAGCTGCCTTTTTCAACAAAATATCCTCTATTAAAAACAATGGTTAAGGGGATCATTTGCGTCGTAGTGTCCCCATTTAGCTCAGTTCTAGGTTTGGCATATGGCACTGCTAATGGTTTAAGTAATCTCGGTCGGACAGTGTTAAAACTGCCGCAAAAAGGCCTTCACTTTGTCTGCCCGTCGATCGTCGCGAAGAAGATGCATCAGGAACAGCAGAACAAACGTTTTTCAGTACAACTGTACAATTTGGTGCTCCACATCTGGAACCAGATGACGGCTGAAAAATAAACCCAATGGGGCCGGACCCTGTCCAATGGGGCCGGAATAACTATCGACATATACTTCTGAAGGCACTTTTCATATCTATGAACTCCACAAAGGCGGCGCAGAGCGCCGCACTCCATGGCCCTCGCTGCGCTCGCGCTATTATCGCACGTCTCTGATTATTAGTGTCTTATGTATAGGACGCAAAGTCGCGGCCATTTCTTTACAGTCTCGAAAGGGCTCAGAGTGATTATATATCGCACCCCACCCTCACGGGTGGGGCTATCATAAGCTGACCCTTCGGGCCTCATGAGGGAAATGCTAGTGTCTTAGATAATTGCGTATAGATCGGGTGACCTAAAATGTTAACTTACTTTTTCTTATGATCAAAATGCCGAAAGTCGAATCCGTATCTCGGTGATTCTTCTTCAGCTGCTTATGCTCAATGACTTTAGTGAGGGAGGAAGAGGGGATATAAAAAAGCCTGTCGATAGGGGCCGGGAAGCGCGCGTTCAACAGGCTTGAACAGGTGGGTTCGCTACGCAGCATTCAAGACGTGTTAACCAAGCTCGTTTGCTGTACTCGTGATCCCCTAAGCATATAAATCGTTGACTAGCGTATAAGCTTCCAGGTGTATCCCTATCAACAGGGCGTCACTTCTCTTTATAGCATATTCGCTATTTATTTCGTAACTCACTAACAACCAATTATTAATACTTATCTGAGCCCGGAGCAGGTTTGCCATTGTATTCCGTACACTGGAAGATGAGAGCCGCTTTCACGGTTGTACCATAGCTATCAAAGAGAGGTCTTCGTCCAAGGAAGAACACCTCTTTGAAGTAGGGAGCGAGTAGCTCTTCGAAGTGCTTGACGCGTGGAGCAAGGTCCTTCTTAAGATCACGCTCCTGCTCGATTTCGACGAAAAATCCTGTGTTGCCGACCTGTTCCTCTTCCATCCCGGGCCAGTAGGAGAACTGGTTTTTGCGGGCACCCGAGATATTGAAAAAGTAGGCACGCTCCTGAGTTTCGTTGTAGAAGCTGAGGATGCTCGCGCTTTGGTAGCGACTACCAAACAGAAAGTACTGCTCAGGATTAAAGGCGACGGCCTTAAGCTCTTGCTCTAGTTGCCTCCACCCCACATTGTGGCGAAAGGGATTAATGCGATAAGGGGGTGACAGCCATGTTAGCTCACTATTTCGTTGTATCGCCGGCAGGGCCAAAATAAACGACGTCATCACAATGGAGCAGAGCATCCCCACAAAGAGCCATGGGCGTCCCCAGTGAAGGTGTTCACTCGCATACCAGCAGAGAACGACAACAGCAGGTGGATAGGCATACACACACCAGTTACCTTGTAGCTTCTTAAAGATACTCGCGAACAGGTAAGCCGCCAGCAAAGTCGTACAGACAGAGGCGCAGAGCAACAAGCCTTTAGGGGCTTTACGGCGCTTACGATAGAGGACCACTAGCGCAATAATCAACATGATGAAGAACAACGGAGAAATCAAAGCTGCCTGCGCCCCTAGGAAGTCGAAGAAATTGCCTTTAAACGGATGCCAGTATGTCGGCTGCGCACCGTGACCCACAATGTTCGTCGACCACACATGACGGAATGTCGCCCAATCGTGTTCCATGTTCCAAATGACACTTGGCACTAAAGCAAGGAGGGAGATTGCCATCCCTATGGGCATCTTCCAAGAACGCTTACTTGGAACGACATAGGCCGTTGCGATGGCGACAATCCAAAAGACAAAAGCCAGCCACTTGAATAGAGCTCCGCAGAGAACAAGAATGCCGATGAGGACATAGTTGGGTACTTTTTGCTTCTGCAGCGAAGACGCCAAAGATGCCAGGGCCATGGTCCAGAAAACGACAAAGCCTCCGTCCGTAGTGGAAAGCAAGGATGACATGATACCCAACGGTGTGAAAGCCATCACTGTGCCAGCCCAAAATGCTGTGGCACGCTTAAGCCCTGATCTGTCAGCAAGATAAAAAGTTGCGTAGGGCAGCAGCAGTCCGACAACTAAAGCTCCCAGGCGCACACCAAACTCAGAGTTGCCCAAAGCGTAGGTTCCGGCAAAAATCTGCCAGGCGATACCCGGAGGCTTGCTGTAGTATCCCCAGTCAAGGTCCTGGCTCCATGTCCAGTATTGTGCTTCGTCAGGCCCAAGACCTATCCCTGAGTGGAACATCACATAAATCATCACCGCCGCTTTGATTAGTAGGAGGCAGAGAAGAGACAGGCGGAAATTCGGTGATGTTGTTCGCGACGGAAATGCCGATGGATCGTGTGCGTCCGGAGACATAGTGCAGATACCCTATCCTTGAAAGGCTACATGATGACGCATTGGGGCCTAATGCTTCTACCTCTTTTTAATAGAAGACACATCTATGGACGTAAACACTTTGCCTTCAGTGTGTGTGGGCATCAGGCTTAGCTGACTCACGACAGAATTAACCGCCGACCACCGCCGACCACTGCCGACAGGCTCGAAGGGCATAGGGTGTGTGTGGTTACGGGTTCCCTTTTGACGCAGACCACGCAGATGAGCCGCAGACAAGACGCAGACAGGCCTTGTAGACCATGATGTTCTTGTCATATGCGTCACGGGTGAGAGAATTCAGCTTTTCGACGACTAGATCAGTTTCTTCAGCGCTATTCCAAGAACATAATTGATGATTCGTGGCGCTGATGCGAACGGGAGCGAGAAAATGGGGAGAAACCTCTT
>JAJFMA010000201.1 GCA_021772415.1 Chlamydiota bacterium | reverse complement strand
GGTGCAGGGTGTAGAAAACAGTGTGGACACGAGCTTCAATCTAGCATCTGTCGGGAAGATTGTGACAGCGGAACTTATGGCGCGCTTAGTTGCTGACCCTAGCAATGAAATTAAATACGATACCTCTATCGATAAGCTGTTACCTCAGTACTTGATGTCGAAGTTTACAAATGTTACAGCCGAAGAGTGGCAGGACATTACAGTGGAAGACCTATTACGGCATCGCTCATGGTTTGCTGACAACTATCATGACGATCCGGCTTTTGAAAAAAAATTTGGCGCTAAAGATGCTTCACTCTCGGCGCTATTGGATTTTGTCAGCACGCAAAAGCGAGAGAAGGTGTCGAGTTCTCTTCAAGCTGACCCACAGTTCCACCTCTATTCCAACACCAACTACCTCTTACTTGGCGCTATCATTGAAGCGGTAAGCGGCGCAGACTATCGTACGTATGCAGAGGAGCATGTGTTCTCAGAGATGAAAAACTCTGGATTTTTGGATTACACTGAGGGCAAGCCTAGTGTTGCAGTTGGCTATAAGCCAACAGTCGGCGAGAGCTCCGGTGTGCGGGAATTTTCTCCAAACACCCAGTCACATGTCGCCATAGGTGGTCCAGATGGGGGAAGTGCTGCGACAGCAGAAGGAATGATGCATTTTTGTCAGAGTTACTTGAACCGAGTGAATAGTGCTGATATAGCGAAGCAAGCTCCGGGTTTCGGTGTGGAAGAAGAGGATGGCGTGTTGGCGGTAGGGCATCTGGGAGCATATGATGGTGTTAGTACACTCGTGAACATTTATCCCAAAACGGGTGATGTATTTATTGTGCTTTCCAATGTCGCCGCCGGCCGACCCATCGATTGTCAAGCTATTGAAAGGACATTTTTTGGCATGTTGCGGTATCGCAAGTAGAGACTCCAACGGACCAATAGCAAAGGTTGGATCTGCGTGGATAAAACAGCGGCTATGTGGTGATCCTAAGCACGCCAGGTTGGGCGTCGGAGGCAATACCCCCCAATATTCCAAATGCTACAGCAGACCAATGCTGGATTGTCTACAGCAGTTGAAGCGGTTTAATCTTGAGGACAGACCCGTCATACACTACTTGCCGGTGGCTTCTGGAACGATGCTAACAGGCTTTCTCGAAGTGATTCATGACAAACAGCTCCGTCACCATCGCATTGCAGGCGTTGCCACGGGGCCTCGGCTGTCTAAGGCCTATCTATCACTCAAATTCATGGGAAATTCATCCCTCGCATGGAGACAGAAAGACAATGGCAATGCGTCGCCCCGCGTCGAATTTCCTCTCGATCCTGTCCATACAGGCCCGACATGGAATAGGCTACTAAGTGACTTGCCCCGACTGCCGCAAGATTCGTTGGCGATCTTTTGGAGCACCGCACCGGCGCTAACAGCGTAATCGCAAGGGTCTGCTTTCAGTTATGTATTAGCACTGTTTATGTTTATTAATTAAAAAATAGTAATAAATGTTGAATTATAATCTCTTTTTATTTATTATTCTAAACGCTAAATAACAATCATTATGGGATTTATTATGGAAATGCAGATAAATAGGCCGGGCTGGCCGGTAGCGGACAATGGTGGAGGGCCAAGCGGAGTCGGCCGCCTTTTTTGCGTCTATATGTGCCTCACAGGCCTATTTTAGTGTTCGTGACTCCTTATTTGGAGATGCGAACGATTCCAAAGGGCTTTCTGCCGTACAACGTCGCCAGAATAGCTATCGACATACACTTCTGAAGGCACTTTTCATATCTACGAACTCCACAAAGGCGGCGCGGAGCGCACGCTCCATGGCACTCGAGGACTCGCGCTATCGGTGGATATCATTGGTTGCTTGAAGCTTATGACTTAAACATAAGGGCGCGACGATTTCTTTACACTCTCTACAGGGCTCAGAGTGTATTTTGATCTTTACCCCGGGCTGGCGCCCGAGGCTATACATCTTGCTGGCCTTTCAGGCCGCCGGAAAATGCGCGAGATCATATGGGATGATGGTCATTTCATCATCAACGCCAATTTCTTGACACTCTCAACGGGGCGGCTTGTGGCCCCGGTTAATGGCTCCGGAGAAAAACGTGCTTCGCATTACTCATGGCATTGGATAAAACCCTCTGTGTCGGTTTAATCCGCTGGGGCCACAAGCCGCCCCTAATGGGGCTCAGGATGCTTTTTTGCTTTACCCCACCCTCACGGGTGGGGCTATCATAAGCCGGCCCTTCGGGCCTCATGATAGAACTCACTGCGTTTGATTGAGGATATGAAAAGAACCTGAATTCGAATATGTATTTACAAATTTTGGGTAACGACAAGGGCTACGCCCCAGGCTCAGCATATGTCGGAGCTACGCGCCTGAAATAGAGTCCAAAAGTAACAGCATGCCATCAGCTACATAATATCATCGACGTCTGGTTCTCCCTTTCGATCGAGGAAAGCTTACCACCCCGGCTTACGTCGGGGTGGCAAATCAGTAGTCGGCATGCGGGGTGCTAGCTTGCGATAAAGACGCCCCACTTTTGCTCGCCGCGCTGGATGCGCTCGAGCTTGGCTTCCCATCCGTTGACGATGTCGTCGTAGTCCCGTTGCGAAAACTTACTCACAAAATCGTCTTTATTCTGTTGTATGCGTGCTAGCTCATTGCGTAGAACTTCACTAAAACGCTCGGTGTGGTCTATCGCCTTCACGCTCGCGAAACCAGCATTACTTAGCACTTGTCCATATTTTTTTACTGTTGTCAGCTGGTAGTTTCTTTGGGCTACATAGGCCTTGAACTCTTCGCTTTCAGCGTCAGCGCCTCGGCAGTAGTCGGAGATCAGCAGTTGGCCTCCAGGTTTGAGCCATTGGCGAAATTTTTTGAAGAGAGCCTCTTTTTCAGCGATATGCAGAAATGTGTCCCGTGAGTAGATGACATCGAAGCTATTTTCGGGATAATCTTGAGTGAGGATATCCGCCACTTCGAAAGACACCTTGTCCTCGTCCTTATCGGCACGCTCCACAGCTATAGCGATCATGTTTTGCGAAAGGTCAATACCAGTAACGTCCGCTCCATAGTGTTTTGCCATATAGCGTGCGCTTCCGCCAATACCAGCGCCGACATCGAGCACCCTGTCACCGGGTTTGAGGTCGAGCATGGAAGTGAGCTCGCGCGTCGTGTCTTGGCCTCCGGTACTAATGAAGCCGTCACCAAAGACGTACTCATAGCGTAGGATACCGTTACGTGTGTATTGGTTGTTGTCGAGGAATTGCTGGAACTCCTCTTTGGGTTCTTGGGATGTGTCGTCGTTGCACCCAACGGCAAGCAGAGTCGTTAGTGTTGCCAACAGATAGAAATTTAAAGATCTCATAGTCGCCTCCATGGCTAAAGTTAGAAAT
>JAJFMA010000021.1 GCA_021772415.1 Chlamydiota bacterium | reverse complement strand
TCGCTCGTCAGGCAATTTTAAACGCCCATCTATGACCTTACCCACCTCGCAAAGCTCTATCGAGCTGTGCCTCGGTGTGTAAGCTCATATCTGGACATTTAAAATCACCTGAGCGAACGAGATTAGGGCACAATCAGGGGTATAACTCCTGGCTATCTTAGGTAAATAAATTATTGAGAACGCGGAACGTCCGTGCTAGAGTCTTTTTTTAAGACCTGTGAGGTGCAATGAGATTCCTTAAACTACTGATACTTCTACCTCTAGCGCTAAGTTGCGACAAAACGCCGGAGCCCCACGCCAAAGAAAATCCTACCGTTACCGTCATAACCATTGAGCCCAAAGACACTCCCGCCAGCTTTGAGTACATCGCCATCACAGAAAGTTCCCGCCAGGTCGACATCCGAGCTAGAGTGAACGGCTTTCTGGACAAGCGGCTCTACACCGAAGGAGGGATGGTCAAAGAAAACCAGACCCTCTTTGAGATAGACAAGAAGCCGTTCGTTGCTCAGGTCGATGCAGCAAAAGCCGCCCTCGATAGAACCATCGCCTCGATGAAAACGGCTAAACTCAACATGGATCGAGCCATCCCCCTCGAGAAGTTGAACGCTCTTTCTCAGAAAGACATGGACGACGCCATAGGCGCCTACGAATCATCGGCTGCCGCGGTTGAAGAGGCCAGGGCCAATCTCCAGACTGCTGAGCTAAATCTCTCCTACTGCACGATCGTTTCTCCGCTGAATGGAATATCTAGCGATGCCTTGCAAAAGGACGGCAGCTATATAAACGCAGAAAACAGCAAGTTGACGACAGTCTCACAGCTGAACCCGATGTGGGTCAACTTCAGTCTCTCTGAAAACCAGCTACAGCACTATCGGAACCAGGTGCATCAAGGCCTATTGGTTCCTCCAAAGGACCACGAATACGAAATAGAGGTCTATCTTGTCGACGGCTCGACGTTTCCGAATAAGGGGAAGATCACATTCTTGGAGCCGTACTACAATTCGGAAACAGGAACGTTTCTGATCCGATCAAGTGTGGAAAACACTAAAGGCATATTGAGGCCCAATCAATACGTTCGTGTAAAAGCTACGGGAGCAACCGAACCCAATGCCATCGTCGTTCCCCAAAGAGCCGTCCAGCAGTCGTCTAAAGGTCACTATGTCTGGGTCATAGACCAAAAGGATACAGTTACCTACCGACCAGTCAAAGTAGGCAGTTGGAAGGACGAGGACTGGATGATCGAACAGGGTTTAAAGAAAGGTGACCGAGTGGTGGTCGATGGTGGATCAAAAATCACGGCTGGACAAACCGTTAAAGTAAGAAGCTAGCAAAAATTGTTTTCCAAATTCTTCATAGATAGACCAATTTTCGCAACCGTCGTGGCCGTCCTTATTGTCATCGCCGGCTTGGTGTCACTCAAGACTCTTCCTGTTGCCCAATACCCATCGATTACACCTGTGCAGATTCAAGTCACAACTACCTACCCGGGAGCAGACTCCTATACCGTCAGTCAATCTGTTGCAGCGCCACTTGAATTTCAGATTAACGGTGTTGAGAACATGCTCTACATGGAGTCGACAAGTTCCAACACCGGTCAGCTCACCATCACGGTGTATTTCACTCTGGATACCGATCCAGATATGGCTCAGGTTTTAGTACAAAACCGCGTTAACCTAGCCATGCCGCAGCTTCCCGACGTGGTGAAGACATTTGGTGTTTCCGTAGACAAGAAGTCATCTAGCACACTGATGATCATCGCTATGTACAACAAAGACGGTCGCTATTCCGCGGACTATGTCTCCACCTACACAAACGTATATGTCCTCGATGCCATAAAGAGAGTTAAAGGCGCTGGGCAAGCTCAGATCTTTGGACAGCCCGACCAGGCCATGCGCATATGGATGAACCCCGACAACATGGCTTCGTTGAAGGTCTCTACCTCGGAAATAGAAAACGCTATCTCGGGGCAAAACACTCTCATAGGTGCCGGACAGGTAGGCCAGCAGCCCACTGATGGCAATGTGCAGCTTACCCTCCCTGTCATCACGCAGCTACCGTTCATCAAACCCCAAGAATATGAAAACATCATCTTGCGGGGTGATCAAAGCGGTGGCGCC
Organism: Chlamydiota bacterium; assembly: GCA_021772415.1. Lineage (GTDB taxonomy): Bacteria > Chlamydiota > Chlamydiia > Chlamydiales > JAJFMA01 > JAJFMA01. The sequence goes on along the minus strand of JAJFMA010000021.1, from coordinate 8,990 downwards.
ATCGTACGTGTCGGCGATGTCGCACGTGCCGAAGTTGGTAAGAAGCAGTACATCGGAGACAACTTTTTAAACGGCACAGCGACCACTCCTATCGTGGTCTACCAACAGGCCGGCGCCAACGGCTTACAGGTCTCTGCTGACGTGCGGAAGACCATGGAAGAAATGAAGAAATCCATGCCTGAAGGCATGGAGTATATCATTGCCCTCGACACAACAGACTTCGTCAAAGAATCCATCCGTGAGGTGATCAAGACACTGTTTATAGCCCTTTGTCTTGTCGTCTGTGTTGTCTTTCTGTTCCTTCAAAATCTTAGAGCCACCCTTATCTGTTCCATCGCAATCTTTGTCGCCCTCACCGGAACGTTTACGGGAATGTACCTTCTTGGTTTTTCAATAAACCTGCTAACGCTATTTGGGCTTGTACTCGCTATAGGAATGGTTGTCGATGACGCCATCGTCGTCGTAGAAAACGTCGAAAGAAACCTCTCCACAGCCAAAATATCGCCTAGAGATGCGGCAGTGAAGGCGATGGGAGAAGTCTCTAGCCCCGTCATCGCCGTCGTGTTAGTTCTTGCGTCAGTCTTTGTTCCGGCGGCGTTTCTTCCGGGAACAACAGGACAGCTGTATCAGCAGTTCGCTATCACGATCGTTATTTCTGTAACCATCTCCGGATTTGTTGCCCTCACGCTAACACCCTCCCTATGTGGGCTGTGGCTAAAGGAAAAATCCCCCATAAAGACGGGCTTCTTCGGATGGTTCGACCGCAATTTTGACGCGGCGACGGAAAAGTACGGTAGGGCCATAGGGACGGTGATCCGCCACCAAAAGATACCCTTCATCGTCTTTGCAGTAATGATTGCAGCAACAGTGTTTTTCTTTCGCACCATCCCCACCGGTTTCGTCCCTAACGAGGACCAAGGGTATGTGATGGCCCAGGTGATGATGCCCGACGGCGCCAGCCTTAACCGCACGGAACAAGTAGCAACGGAAGTCGACCACATGTTCCAGAACATCCCTGGAGTGGAATACCGCACTATCATCAATGGCTACAGCCTAATAGACAGCCAATACAAATCCAATGTCTCCACAGTATTCGTTAAGCTCAGCGAGTTTTCAAAGCGCTATAGCTCTATTGCAACCGCAAAAAAAGAGAATGCCCGCGCCGTCCTTATGGGATTCGAGAAAGAGGCCGTTGAGAATGAAAAAGCACTGATTATCCCCATAGCCCCTCCCGCCATTCCAGGTATAGGCTCAACAGGGGGATTTGAATTTTGGATCCAGGACCTAGGCGGCGCAGGACCGATAGCCTTGGGTGATGTCACTGACAAATTCCTCGCTGAAGCAAAGAAGCGCGACGACCTAACTAGGCTCCACACCACATACCGTGCGTCATCCGGCCAACTGAAACTCGATGTAAACAGAGAGAAAGCGATCCTACTAGGGGTTCCTATCGAAGACGTCTACAGCACTCTGCAAGCACAGTTTGGCTCGCTTCAAGTCAGCCAATTTGAACAATTTAGCCGTGTCTGGGATGTGATCCTTCAGTCCGACGCTCCATGGAGAGCTACCCCCGAAGACATCACGCGCCTTTACACCAAATCAAAAAACGGCGACATGGTCCCCCTATCTGCTCTGGTAAGCCTCACCTATCAAGCGGGCCCTGATCTTGTCCCCCACTTTAACGGCTTCCCCTCGGCAAAAATTACAGGAGACGCATCCCCAGGATATAGTTCCGGTGATGCCATCGCCGCCATGGAAGAGGTTGCCGCGCAGAGTCTACCCTCGGGCTATTCTTTTGCCTGGTCGGGAATGGCTGAGCAAGAGATTGCTTCAGGAGGCACAGGATCAATAGCCTTTGTCTTTGGCATCATCATCGTCTTCCTGATCCTAGCGGCGATGTATGAATCGTGGTCCCTGCCCGGCTCTGTGCTCATGGCCGTTCCCTTTGGTGTCATAGGAGCTCTTATCGCCGTTTACTTGAGAGGACTCAATAACAATGTCTACTTCCAGATAGGGCTTCTCGTGCTAGTTGGTCTCGCTGCTAAGAACGCTGTGCTGATCATTGAGTTTGCCGTCGACCTGCATGAAAAGGGAAAATCTCTTTTTGACTCTGCTGTAGAAGCGGGTAAGCTCAGGCTGCGACCTATTATCATGACATCGTTGGCATTCATCTTCGGCGTTGTTCCCTTGTTTTTCGCTACCGGAGCCGGAGCTAACGCGCGCCACTCTATCGGCACCGGAATCATTGGAGGAATGATCGGAGCGTCGACGCTGGCCCTGTTTTACGTCCCCCTCTTCTTCGTCATCTTCGAAAAACTTAGCAGGAGCAAGAAGTGAAAAAGCCCTTCATCTTGCTGATGCTATTGACAAGCTGCATGGTAGGCCCCAACTATCAGCGTCCATATATCGATGTTCCTTGCTCCTATCGCTTTCTACCGGAAGAAGCACAGGGCACGCTGTCAGCCTTGTGGTGGGAACAGTTTGACGACCCCGTGTTGGTAGAGCTTATAGAAGACGCCCTGATATGCAATGACGACATCAGAATAGCCGCTGCGAACATCGAGCAGGCCCTAGGCGTTCTGATGACAACGCGCTCAACGATGTTCCCCCAGTTCGGCTACTCCTTTACAGGAGAACGAGAAAAGCTCAGCGGTATCACAAACCCCCTATTGAAGCGCTTGATCAACAACCCTGCATCGACCTACGAAGCGCTAGGAACACTTTCCTGGGACATCGATCTATGGGGGCGCATCAGCAGGCAAGTTGAGTCCGCCAGAGCCGAACTTTTTGCCACAGTACAGGCTAGAAGAAATGTGATCCTTTCAGTCGTTGCCTCGGTATCAAACGCGTATCTACTGCTTCGAGGTCTTGACGAGCAGCTTATTATCGCCAACAAAACCCTAGATACCTACCAACAAGCTTTTGAGTATTTCGAAAAGCAGTACACCTACGGACAGACATCTAAAATGACTGTAGCCCAGGCTGAGACGCAGCTTGCGATGGCGGCATCGGTCATTCCTATTATCGAACTTCAAATTGTTCAGACACAAAATGCACTATCTGTCCTTATCGGCATGAACCCTGGAGAAATACCCAGAGGCAAGTCCATCATTGACATCAGCTCACCTAATGTTCCCGAAGGCATCCCGTCGAGGCTGCTACTAGACCGACCTGACATAGCCGAAAGTGAAGCAGAATTGATCGCCGCCAATGCCCAGATTGGCGCCGCCAGAGCGCTCTACTTCCCCGACATCTCTTTAACAGGAAGCTACGGAAATAAGAGCCACGCTTTGAAAGACCTCTTCACCGGACCGAGTGGAGTATGGAACTACGCAGGATCTGTTGTAGGCCCAATATTCACCGCCGGACAAATCGAAGGAGAAGTTGTCCAAGCAGAGGCGGAAAGAGATGCCGCTCTCTACAACTATCGGCTAACAATTAAAACTGCCTTTGCGGATGTGGACAACGCCCTAGCCTCCAGAGAATATTACGCGAAACAGCTCACAGCGCAGGCAAGCCTCGTCGATGCGGCAAAGGAATACACCAAGTTAGCAAACCTCCAGTACGACGGTGGCTACTCCCCCTATTTTGTTGTCCTCCAAGCCCAAGAACAGCTTTTCCCCGCAGAGCTGCAACTCGTGCAAGCACGGGTTGAACTGCTAAACTCCCTTGTCTCCATCTATCAATCCATGGGAGGCGGATGGGTCAGCAGCGCCGACTGTATGACGCATTGAGCGTCGGAACCAAGAAAATGTAGTATCTACTTCCGCAAGTAAACCAGTGTATAGGGTCTGCCATGTATCTTCGCATCATGTCCACAATAGCCGTAGCAGTTCTCTTAGGTATCTTCTACAAGGCCGTCGTTAAAGACTCCGCTCAGATTGCTTCAGAGGACACTTTAGTTTCTGGTATAAGCTACCCCCTCTTTGATCCTGAAATGGCCCCAGACGAGATCCGAGACCAAGTGATGAAAGGCTATGGGATCATGTTGGAAACCAAGCAGCATCTCCCTGAGTATGCTGGGGATAAAATCAGCTGCACCCACTGCCACTTTTCCGCAGGAAACTCCTTTGGAGGTAAGAGCAACGGGTTCTCACTGGTAGGCGTAAATCACAAGTACCCCGTGACACTGGAATCAGGAAAACAACTCACACTCGCCGACAGAATCAACGGCTGCTTCATGAGGAGTCTAAACGGAAAGCCCCTCCCTGTAGACAGTACTGAGATGAAGGCTATGATCGCCTACCTGAATTGGATCTCCAGCGGTATCCCTAAACGCGCCGACTATCCCTGGATGGGAGTAAAAAAACTACGTAGCAACCACGTCGCCGACGCAAAAAATGGAGCTCTTATTTACGGCAATAAGTGCGCCCTATGCCACGGCAAAAACGGTGAAGGGCAACAGAGACCCTACGACCTCAGCTACCCACCACTGTGGGGAGAAAACTCCTTTAATGACGGCGCAGGCATGCATAGACCCGGAGTCTTCGCCTACTTTGTCTACGAGAATATGCCCTATGACGACCCTAGACTCACCGTCGAAGAAGCCCTCGACGTAGCAGCATTCGTCACAAGCCAAGATAGACCTAAATACGTTCCCCCGCAGGAATAGACGAGCTTGTAGGTCCGCCCTGCCGAAAGTGTAAAGAAATGGGTGAAGGCGCCTTTTTGAAGCCCGGAGGGCTGACAAGATGTATAGCCTCGGGCGTAGCCCGGGGTAGGCATAGATAGGATTTTGAGCCCTAAAAGGGCGGCAGATGAATGCGTCCATATGCCGCCCCTGCGAGAGTGTAAAGAAATAGAGGAGTAAACTCGAAATGCTTCTTAATTCGCTAATGCTTAACTGCGTAGAATCCCTATAGCGCGAGCGCAGCGAGGGCCATGGAGTGCGGCGCTCCGCGCCGCCTTTTAGCGTCTACATATACCTCACAGGCCTATTTTAGGGTTCGTGACTCCCTATTTGGAGATGCGAACGATTCCAAAGAGCTCTCTGCCGTGCAACGTCGCCCAAATAACCATCGACAGATACTTCTGAAAGACACTTTTCATGTCTACGAACTTCATAAAGGCGGCGCGGAGCGCCGCACTCCACGGCACTCGAGGACTCGCGCTATCAGTGTATGTCATTGGTTACTTGAAGCTTATAACTTAAACATGAGGTCGCGACGAATACTTTACACTCTCTCCAGGGCTCAGGAGGTGTTTTTACCTTCACTCCGCGCTACGCCCGGGGCTATACATCTCGCTGGCCTTTCAGGCCGCCGGACCATGTACGAACTCATATGGGATGATGGTTATTTCGTCACCACCACCCATTTCTTTACACTCTCGCCACAGCGACTACATAGGGCTTTGGCAACCATCTCTTTCGCACTCAATAACCTTCGCCTCTATTTGGCGACGAGTGCTTTCAGAGAAACCCACAAAGACGTCGTCGCCAACAAAAATCGCTGGCACACCGTCGATATTTGTGCCATACGCCTGGCCAAATTGGGCTAACTTCTCTCTATTGGTACGGTTGTGTCGCACCTCAAATTTATGCACATTCACGCTGGGATGCTTTCTGAAAAAGGGCCCCAACTCACGTTGAGCGTCCTCACAGTGACGGCAGCCTTGTGCGTAGAAAAAATAGACATCTGTCGCAGCAAGAGTAGTTTGCACCGACAAAAGAAACAAAAAAGTACTGATGCGTAACCAGGACATAATGGCTCCTATGAGTTCGTCATTCTTTCTGCACCATAGCCCGAGACCTGTTGAAACGCAAATGATACGTGGAGGGCGTTAATGCATATTGTCACGTCGGATAAATTCAATACTACACAGTTGAGAAATGACAGAAACTTATGAGACAATGCAGTTATCGACACTTCTCACATCCATCTAGGAGGATTGCAAGTGGCTACAGTGCTCAAACTCGTTCTAGGGAACTTTCCCACCTTTTGCCTAGTTCTCGCCTTCTTTTTAAGCTTCTTAGGGAAGAAGAAACGATCCTTTGGTGAATCGCTGACCCGCTACACTCTGCTACTTCCTATCGGCCTAGCAGGGATCTGGGGGTTTTACTACCATGCCTTCCACCCTAAAATGGCAGCGGAGTTCATTGGATGGGCTGACAGCCCCTTCCAGTTCGAAGTTGCTGTAGCCAATCTAGGGATGGGTCTGGTAGGAGTGGTGGGATTTTGGAGAAGTCGGGATTTTGCACAGGCAGCAGCGATCATGGCCAGCTGTTTTTTATGGGGAGCTGCGTCGAACCACATAAGTGAAATCCTCGCACAAGGTAACTACGCACCAGGAAACGCAGGGACTATTCTCTTCAGCGACATACTCATCCCAGCCACTCTGTGGATAGGATACGTCCTCTGGAAGGGAAAGTAGACAGGTAGTAAAATGAGGACCCCGTCTACTCCTTAAATCCAGAAACTTAGCGCTTAATGAAGATAAGTACCCCAGCAATCAGCGCTAACACACCAGTGAGTATGGGCGGCAATCCGAGCCCAGGAACTACGGCTGTCACACCAAATACAACAAGAAACAACGCTAAAAAAAGTTGGGAAAAGCCTAATCCAAACATGTGTAACCTCAGATTTATGTGTGTAAATTATTTTTTTAAATGAAACTCAAAATCTTAACAAGAAAAACATCCCCAAGAGCAATGCGTACATTACAAGATGGGCTAGCAATTGGGTTATATTCTAAGGCTTGTAAAAGAAGAGACACACCATCTCTCGACAGTACTAAACGGGTAGGTCTTTGTCCGTCTTAAATGCTACCTCTACAACGCCTTGGGGTTCAAACATAGCGATGAAGTGCCCATACATTTCGAGCCTGTCTGCACCCCCAGCCGATGATAAAAGCAGTTCCCGACTGTAGATGGCAATATCCTCTACAATACGTTCATGGCGGTAATAGGCCAGAAGTGTCGGATTCACATCGGTTTCTCCGTAGCCCTGGTAAAACAGCTCTTCCTCGAACGTTTTGTTCCAAACATTGCCAACACCACCTCCTATGAACATAAGGTCGCGTTCTTTTGGCGCCATGATAGGCTCATCCCAATCCACTAAGTAAACCTCAGCGTTTCCATCCATCAGCACATTGCCAGCATGGATATCGGAGTGACACAGCACAAATTTAGGTGAATGACTATGAAGAATTTCCGCTAGCTGCTGGGCGCGATCTACCAGACGCTGAATGTCTGCCATATGCTTCTTCATGAACGTTTGTAACTTTAAGGCTACCTCGTCAACGACTGGCTTATCTTCGACATGGGCGTAAATCGATCGAACGGCGTCGCGCCATTTTGCTGAGAAGGCCTCCTGCCGAATTCGGTTTTGGGTAAATAGCGGCACTTCAAGTGCGTGAATCTGTCTCAACGCCCTACCGAATTCAATCCATTGACGCTTTGTCAGGGCGCGATTGAATCCATCCTGTCCCTCAACAAACGGGTACACAATAAGAGTGGAATTCTCAATACACTGAGTTGACCTACCATCAACAGTTTGGACAGGCGAAACAATCTGATGAATCCCTGCGCTTTGTAGAAGCTCTGCTATCTCGACACTGATGTCATGGTCATGGCCATGCTTGAGCTTGATGAAATAAGACCTCTGATCAAGCGTGTGAGCTCTATATACGCACGAGTGCACATCCGCACCTAGCGGAAGGAGTGTCAGGCTGGCTGCCTCAATCCCATAATGGGTCCTTAGGCAGCTGACAATGCTTAATTCCGACAGGGCGTGTTTCTCTAGCATCGGTACCCTAATTTTTTAAAGAAAAGATAGCAGCCCAGCCAGACTTTGACCAGCGAGCTGATGTGCACGGGGCCGGCCCTGATGGCGTCAACTTAAGGGCAACTACTTGATTGTTAGACCTCTTTGTAGGTGGGGTAGCTACGCTGGCTGCGCGCAGGCCTGACAAAGTGACTCTTCGTAACATCTATTCCGTATTGCTTCATCTAACCTAGACACCAGCTTGTCGACCATACACGTGCTAACGAAGTCACGAAGTAAGCGTCACTTGGACAGGCCAGACCCCTATCGCTGACCTATTCCACATCACATAACGTTAGTGAGTTGCCCTTAAGTTGACGCCATTGGGGCCGGACCCTGCGATTCTCGCGTTCTTGTGTCACGGGCCTGTGCACATCCAAGAGGGCATTCCCATGGCACTAGCAGTCTCTTTCATTTCTTTGTCCATCTCAGCGAGCTTTGGAGCATGCTTGAGTCGGAGGACTAAAAACTCGTCGCAGAATCCCTTTGAGGTGGTATCGCCATCAAACTGCTTGGCAAGGGTCTCAACATCGCGCTGAAAGTCTTCGCTACCCAACGCAGCTAACTCCGCCTGATATTTCTGCATGATCTCCCCATAAGCTTCCTGCAGTTCACGTGCATTCTCCGATCCTGGCTCCCATTCCTTGAGTGCGTCCATGGCGGCAGGATCTTGCTCGGTTTTTTTGCACCATTCACGAACACGTTCCTCATTGGCCTCGACTATCGCCTTTGAAGCAGCAGTGGGGGTCGTAGTGGCATGTAGAGCCTCGATTTCCGTCATTAACGAGTCGGTCGGCTTCACCGCTTCAGCGGCTTTGACTATCAAGCTATCCCCTTCGATTCTCAACTTTAGAACAGCGTTTTCGTTGATGTCGAGCAAGGCCAAGATACTGCGGTCTAATATAAGCGCACTGCTATTTCCGTGTTTGACCAATTTCTTCAGCATATCTTCTCCGTATTCTTAGAGATTATCGAGTCACGTACCCATGAACACCACAGGCGATCACGAAGTATACATCAGTGTATGTACATTGTATATACCAAATATGAACACGCAGATACTACTCCTGAAATTCCTTCCATTCTCTTCGAGCTCTCCAGATCAATTAGCGACTAGGGCACAATGGGTCTGCGCTAAACCGACAAAGGAAGCAATGAGTAGGTGGACCACAGGGACCTGTGAAGCAAATGGTATCGACATACACTACCAGAGAACCGGTGGCGACA
>JAJFMA010000003.1 GCA_021772415.1 Chlamydiota bacterium | reverse complement strand
GTCCATCCTGTCCACTTCGTCCATCCCGTCCATCGTTTTACATATAGCGCATGTTCTCATGAGTTAAGCTCCTACAAATTCCACCGTTTGAGCGCCAAAATAAGCCCCAAAACACGATATGCTGTGGGCACCAATAGTAATCGTGCTGGTGTGTGAGGGCTGTGCTGTTGATGGACGAAGTGGACATGATGGACGAAGTGGACGGGATGGACATGATGGACGGGATGGACGAAAAAGACTCAAAGGACCCAATGGACGAGGAGAGGGGCTAGGCCGCTGCTGCTGGTCCTGCTTCATCAATTTTTTGGGTGCGCTTGCGTTCGCGTATGGCTTCGGTTTTGGTAGGCTGGTCCATTTTGTGGATTTTAGACTTGGACTCTGTTGGGGCAGCTGCTTTATCTGCGGTGTCGATGTCGTCGCTGCGGATGTCAGGTGCCGCTTGATCGGCCGGCATCACATGGCGATCATCCGCTGATGAGTCGTCTTGACCGGCTCGTAGAAGTGCGCCGCGCCATGGAGCAGTGGACGTATCGCTACGACGCCTTTAACCGCAGGCTTTCGCGTACCTGTCACACACGCACTAGCGAAGACGCTAGCTGGGTCGAGCAAGACAGGCTCGACTACCTTTATGAAGGGCAACGCGATATCGGCGCCTGCACCCAAGATGGAACGCTCAAAGAACTCAGATTGCTAGGATATGGGCTAGGAGCCGAACTCGGCGCCGCCGTCGCCATAGAAATTGAAGATAGCGTGTACGTCCCCATCCATGACCATATCGGCCATGTCGTCGCACTGCTTAACAGCGACGGGACCCTCGCTGAAAGCTACCGCTATAGCGCATTCGGAGAAGAAAGCATCTACGATAGCGACGGAGAAAATGTCCCCCTAAGCCACGTGGACAACCCGTGGCGCTTCGCCAGTAAACGCGCCGACAGAGAAACAGGCTTTGTTAATTTCGGACGACGCTACTACGACCCAGAGACCGGACGCTGGCTAACGCCGGATCCCAGGGGGTATGAGGATGGCCCTAACCTCTATGCCTATGTGCATAATCGGCCCCTTACACACTTTGACCTCTATGGCCTTTCCGCCCGATGCCAACACTGCGGAAGAAGACTCGACTACTACCGCGGACGATGGACCCCACGAGACGCCCCAAGAGGTCGGGCGTGGTACCACTCCCGAGGCAGCAGATCCTGTAGCCCCGTAGCCAACAACATCCAACGCTTGGGGAGGTGGAGAGATAGCTTCATCTATCACGCCACCCCGATCAGACCCTTTCAGCAGGTTTTACTCAAATGCTCATCTGCCATGCAAGGAAGAGGATTCACAGTTCCGTTAGAATATCAGCCTCAGCATTCACATGTATTAACTTACGCAGGTACAGTTCCAGAACATTCGAACACACTGTTCCTTAACGGGCAGAATTGGTCGGAAGAGGACCACCGCCGGTTTCTTGCGGATACTTCTCAAAAGCTCGGAGGCAAGTCAGTGGATGGCGTTTATGGGTCATGCCATGGCATCGTGGCTGATGGTGGGGAGAGCGTTGGTATTATAGCGGGATTTCCCAGCGACTTTGTTGATAAGGCTGCGCAAGCAATACAACATCGTCTACGAGCCAGTGGAGACGCCGTTGTTAACATTATAGCTGAAAGTCAAGGAGCCGCAGCTCTTGATCAGGCACTGAAGCGAATTAGCCCAGCCGATCAAGCCCGCTTGAATATTATCACATTTGGAGCAGCCAAATTGATCAACAATAACTATGTTTATGGGTGCAAGAATTATGTACACCGCAGGGATCCTGTTCCCTTTTTGGCTGATACCGTTGGGTATTTCAAAGCACTCTGTGGACTACAAAAGGATGTCCACTTCATCGGAAAATGGGGCACACCAACATTTAAGGAGCATTCTTTGTCGAATGGGTTGTACAATACTGTGCTCAACAATGAACTTCGCAACATTCGCGCCGATAACAGGAGTTTTTAGAATGTTACAGATAGCCATCTTTGCCATGTGTTCAATGACGTCTATGGTTGATGCTAGTGCCTATCCAAAAGTGCTAACTCCTTACAAGTGTGTTCCTAAATCGGTTTATACCAGAATAGAACGTCAGCAAAACCTGGAGCTAGTTGGTACCGGTTTTGTGAAAATGAGTGGTGCAAACGTTCCTAGTCTACATTTTATTAGTAATCGACGATTGGATTTAAAACAGGCTCAAGAACTCTATTTGAACGTCTACTCTTCAGTGGTTGCTGGCGTAGACAGAGCCATTATTAGTCGATCAGAGTTTTGTAGTCTCCATTTTGACGAGCCTCCCGCAAAAATTATGCTATCATTCTTGGATCGGAATGAAAGGAGCATCTCAGCTCCCTATTTGGGCTTTGTTTCTAATAGAAACGGAGTCATCTATTATGAAACGATTGATGGAGTGACTGGTGAATATAAGATCCTTCATCAGGAAGATGCGGTTACCGCTTTAGCGGAATATCGTGAAAGTCATCCGGTGTGTATAGAACCCCAGAAGACTCTCTGGAAGACACGAGGATGTCGGCGGCATTGATCTAGAAGAGTCGAGCGGTGTCCCACTTCTTGCACATAGTGCAGGCTACGTGAGAGCCAAAATGGGTATGCAGCCCAATGTCAAATTCGCTACGTCAAAGGAAAGCGGAATGTGGGACCACGAATTCCTCGGGAAAACGTATAAGGCGGAGTTGACACCTCGTTTAGAGGAAATTTGCAGCAGGGCTGGAAGATGAGAATAATGCGAAGTATAGCGGTCATAGCAGTCATATTGCCAATGTGTTTTTTGTTGTCCGGATGGAAGAAGCCCGCTGATCCTACTAGGCCTTTTAATCGATTCTTGTCTCATGCGACAAAAGTTCTTCAATCACAATATGGATATAGGGTGTCTGCAACGGGTGGGTCTTTCGTAGGGGGTGTATCGTTAATAGATATGACTCTTCATGGTAAACAACAACTCGATGTTGACAACGCGCGTAAGGAGTTAATTGCGGCTGTGGGGGTATTACAGCGTTTAGTGGCTTCAGATCGTGGACTCCAGCCCTATTTAGTGGCCGATCCATTCCCCATTGATGGCTATAGGATTTTCCTGGATCTACGTGAATCGTACTATGATACTTCTACTGATTCCACCCGTCCAGTAGCTCTCGTTACATTTAGTCGTGGGAATGTACGCTATTCATCGTGGGATGGCTGCAAAGAGCGATTTACTACTATTCACAAAGAATCTTATGAAGACGCACTTCGCATTGTGAGTGGTGGTGAGTAAAGGTTTTGGGGCCTTCGTTAAGGCCCCTGGGAGATTGCTCTTCTAT
>JAJFMA010000200.1 GCA_021772415.1 Chlamydiota bacterium | reverse complement strand
GAGAAGATCGTGAATAGCTTTTTTCCTCATGGGCCTGTTTTAACTGGGGTGAGGAAAAACATTTGCATTGATAATCAGTAACTTAACATGTCGATGCACGTCTGAGAATGTAACGTGTATTTTGTCTGGTTCTGAGGCCCGAAGGGCCAGCTTATGATAGCCCCACCCGGGAGGGTGGGGTAAAGCAAAAAAGCACCCTGAGCCCTCTGGGGGCGGCTTGTGGCCCCAGAGGATTGAGGTGATACAATGCATTCTACCCAAAGCGATGGGAGAAGGAACTCGTCTTCCTCACTGGATCCATGAGCCGGGGCCACAAGTCGCCCCGAGAGGGCTCAGAGTGATTATATATCGCTCCCCACCCTCACGGGTGGGGCTATCATAAGCTGGCCCTTCGGGCCTCATGAGGGAAATGATAGCGTCTTAGATAATTACGTGTTGATTGGGTGACCTAAGATGTTAACCTACTTTTTCTTATGATAAAAATGTCGGAAGTCGAATCTGTGGCTGTTCCTGTTGGGCACATATCGCTTGCGCAACTAACTTTGCTCTTTAACAGCGTAGCCAAGTTGGAACGAGATAGGGACACTCCGCTAGGCTCTAATAAAGCCTATGCAACTTCAGGCTCTGCCTGAAAGTCTCGCTGAGGGGAGTGTCCTGCAGACCACAAAGGCATCAGTAGAGCCAACGACACCAAGCTGCAGATCGCCATCGTAAGGAAGAATCCGTACCATCCGAAGCTCTGGGCGATAACACCCAAGGGATACCCTGCTAATGCCGAGCCTGCGTAGGCAAACCAGCCGATAAAGCCCGTGGATGTCGCAGCAGCTTTCTTATGCGACAGCTCCGCGGCAGCCACGCCGATTAGCATTTGAGGTCCAAAGACAGTGAATCCGATAAGAAACATCGCGGCAGAATCTAGTAGGGCGTAGCCTGGCGGCACAAGCCAAAACAACAGCACGCTTAGAAGAATGCCTCCGGCATACAGGGCGTTAACAGGGCCGCGCTGTGCAGAGAAGATGCGATCAGACGCCCAGCCAGCCACTAGACTGCCACAGAAGCCTCCCACTTCAAAAAGGGAAACGCACCCGTTAGCGCCTAGCTGTGAGTATCCCTTATTCTCGACAAGAAATAGGGCTGTCCAGTCGTTGAACCCTATACGTATCACATAGACGAAGAGATAGGCTATCGCCAGTAGCCAGATGAATTTATTCTTGAGGACAAACTCCACAAACATCTGCTTTGCCGACATATTGTTCTCGGAGTCTGCCTGTGCTTCGGCAATCTCTTGCTCATCTTTGCGATAAATACCTACAGACGGCAAACCCAGGGATTCGGGAGTGTCGCGCAAGCGGTTAATCAGGACAAAGCCCACTAAAATACACAGCACTCCAGGTACATACATCGCGTAGCGCCATCCAAAATACATGGCACATACGGCAGCAAGCAAAGGGATAATAGCTCCACCAACATTGTGAGACACATTCCATGCTGCCCACCAGCGACCTCTCTCTGACTTTGAATACCAATGAGTTAACAACCTTGCGCAGGGAGGCCACCCAAAGCCTTGGAACCACCCGTTAAGCCCCCAGAAGACTGCAAACCAAAAAATTGACGATGATAGTCCAAAGCAAATATTGAAGACTCCGGTCAATATAAGACCTACAGCCATAAAATAGCGTGCATTGGAGCGGTCGGCGAGCATCCCACTTAGGAATTTACTGAGGCCATACGACAGGGAAAGGATCGTAGCTAACATGCCGAGCTGCCCCTTGTCGAAGCCTAGGTCAGCAATCAGAGCAGGCATTGCAAAGGTAAAGCTCTTTCTGGAGAAATAGAAAAAAGCGTAACCCAAGAACATAGAGTAGAAGGTGCGTATCCGCCAGTAGCGGTAGTCCTTGGCGATCTTGTCACCATCTTGTATGCACTCAGCCGGTGGTGGTGGCTGAAAACAATCCAGTATTCCTGACACGTAGAAACTCCCTCCATCTACCCGCCGGTACCGACGAGCCTCAGATTTTCTCACGAGTGTAAGGTAGCCTTTGTACCCTCTGGCAGATATAAATCTCAAGGATGTATTGCCCGTCGTACACAGTCAGCTAACGATCAAAATGTTATTGCGATTTCCAGTGCCTTCATGTTACTCATACCTCGAGCTATTTTAAAGACATTGCTACACAGAACGCCAAGAGGCAGTGGTGCGCAATTGGGACTACGTAGTTATTGGTGCGGGAATCGTAGGGCTGGCGACAGCGCTACAGATTTTGCGTGCACGTCCGAAGGCAAAAATTTGCGTAGTGGAGAAAGAGCGTGCCGTCGCTGGACACCAAACTTCCCACAACAGTGGTGTTATTCACTCTGGAGTTTACTACAAGCCCGATTCAGTAAAAGCGCGCACATGTGTGGAAGGGAGCCACCTACTCACAAAATTTTGTGTGCAACACAATATTGCCGTTCGCACTTGCGGCAAAATCATCGTCGCTACACACCCTGTAGACCTACCTCGTCTCGATGAACTAGAGCGACGTGGACATGCCAATGGCGTCAACGGGTTACGTCGTATTAGCAAGGATGAATTACGAGAGCTTGAGCCGCACGTACATGGTCACAGCGGTCTTCTAGCACCCAACACTTCGATTGTGGACTTCGCCCAAGTCGCTTTAGCCTACGCAAAAGAGATACGTGAAGCTGGCGGGGAAATTCTCCTCAATACAGCGGTGACAGCGCTACATACACCTTCTTCTCATGTCGTCATCGAAACCAGCAAAGAAACACTGGCAGCCAAAACCGTGATCAATTGCGCGGGTTTACATTCCGATCGCATCGCACGACTCGCTGCAGGACCCAAGGTCACCACACATATTATCCCATTTCGAGGGGAGTATTATCTGATCAAGCCCCAGCGCGCGGACATGGTCCGTCACCTCATTTATCCTGTTCCCAATCCGGCCTTTCCGTTTTTAGGGGTACACCTAACCCCTAAAATCGACGGAAGCCTTGAAGCGGGTCCCAACGCAGTATTTGCCACGGCACGCGAGGGCTACAGCAAGGGCATCGTCAATGGCAAAGACTGCTGGGAGTGTTTCAAGTATTCCGGATTTTGGAGGATGCTCTCCCGTTACTGGAAAACGGGTCTCGGAGAGATCCATCGCTCATTCAGTAAACGCGCCTTCCTTATAGAGCTTCAGAAACTTGCACCATCCCTTACCCTTGATGACTTGCACCCTGGCGGAGCAGGTGTACGCGCCCAGGTTGTCATGCCTAATGGAACGCTTTGCGATGACTTTTTAATTCGACGTGACGACAACATCATCCACGTGCTCAACGTTCCCTCGCCGGCCGCTACGGCCTCGCTTGCGATAGGATCGCATATTGTTAATAAGGTACTTGATTTAGATCATATAAACTCGGTACCCGAAAAATTGTAGCGCAATATCTCACTCGTCTGCTAGTAGGATAAGGTTCTATTCACCTCAGCGACATAAGTGATGGATACCTGTCAACACTCCCACCTGTCCTTCCCTTCGGTAAACGGCTGGCAGCACAAAGCCCCAGCGCATCAATCGTATGATAGTCTAGGGCGCCCAATCAAACCGAGTAGAGGCAACAAGATTGCTTTCGAGGGTTTCGAAGATCCCCGACTCAGCGTCACGGCTCGAAAGTACCACGGCAATGAGATCCGTAATGAAAAAGGCTTTGTAGCCCTCGGGGAAGGAACATATCTCCCCGTGACTCTCGGTGAAGGTAGCTGTACTACGCTTGTGGACGTAAACGACCTGATGCTGCGTTTTCATCTAGACATGGAATCCCTCAGCCAGGTTGCTCTTGGGCAACGCTCTCTATCGGAGCTTCTCGCCACGCGCCTTACTCTGCCTAAAGCCCTCACGAGCTTCGAGCAGCTGTTCAGCAAAACGGTGCCACAGCACCTAGAGAATGTTGATGAAGACAGTATGGGCAAGTATTGTGCGGTCACGCCCGGGAGTGGTAGCACCATCGCACCGTCAAAATGTATGGGTTTAGTGCGGCAGGTGTTCGAGAATCTGCATCACGACCAATGCGCCTTTGAATTCGATACCCATCATGTCGAGGCCTCCCGCACCGGGCAAGGGTTACACCTAGAGATATCGGGGAAGCACCCACATGCACCAAAGACCGCGCCATTGGTGATCGAGCCGAAAGCTCCGTTTTCCATAGTTCCTATTGATATGAATCTTACTGGTGAGCTTATTGAAGGCACCAATTCATGGAAGTCCGCCGATGCTTTCGGGAACGAGATTAAGAAAGGTAAAAAGGGCTGCTACCTGAAAGTCGATGGTTTTGACACAGCACGACTTTATGTAAGAACACGTCGTCACAGTGCCGAGAAGCAAGAGGAGGGATCGAACTACCGGACGGTCCTTCTCAACGGGAACACGCTGGTAGACGTAGACTGGAACGACTTCCGAAGACGCTTTCATCTAGATGCAGACAGCAGCACACAAGAACTAACCAAATGCCTACAGCAGCGCAAGTTACTGCCTCAGGTGCTGGACACCTACCTGCGCATTCGCAGTGCCTATAGAGCCGCGCTGGGATCAAGTCAAGTAGGTGGCCATGCGAGCTCAAGCGCAGGTTGGTCTGCCTTGCACGCAGAAAAAGCTCTTTACTTCACTTCAAAAGAAATACTCGACCTTGTCCGTACAGCGCATCTCGAGCTGGCCAAGAGAGGTCAACCTTCACTTAATCTTCAACTGGGAAGCCGCACATACCACGTTAAAGTCGCCCCCGAAAACAACGTAGACGTAACACTGGAGCTAGACGCAATCCAATCCTTCGATCTCACAAAGTGGTCATGGACAAAGCCCTCAAGCAAGCTTAATGCAAAAGAGGCAGGTCTAGTTTCCAAACTTCCCGGCAGTGACGAACATCACCAAAGGCTAGAAGACAGCTATCTTCGAATTAAGGCCGCCTTCGAGCGCGCATCAAAAGAGAACGAGGCTAGCGAGACATACACAGCGGATGGCTTTTGGAAGACGTATGATCCCAAGCTCGGAACGAGCCTCAACACAGAAGGCATCACCAAACTGCTGCACATAATTCTACAAGCCCCACAACACCCAGGTACACCCGTCAGCGCGTTAAGTGTTGGCGGAGTGAGCTATCTCGTTGAACGAAAGCCCGATCTACCTCCGCGTATCACGTGGTGGAGCGGCCGTGGGCAGACCGAGAAATCTAGTAAATGGAATGTGTGGACGGGACACGATAGTTGTGTCCAGTTTGCCTTTGACGTCACAAATTGGTCCCCAGTAGTTATTAAGATTGAGAAGGCCTTATACCCAGGTATAATCGCCGGAATGGGCCGCAGCTCGATTTTCAGGGAGGCAAGGCTTCTCAAAGAGCTGCATACGGACGCAAATCCAGACGAAGTTGCAATCGTTGAGCCTCCCGTCTCCGCCTTTCACTTCCTGGTAGACAGCATGCCTGTCTTCGCGTCTTTATGGAGGCGCTACCCCTGTAGCTACGGGCATTATCTTGAAAAGATGCAGGACTACAAGCTTTGCCCACAAATAAGCCAATATACGCGGCTAGCCTGTCTAAAGCTTGCCTATGAGCTGTTTGATGCCGTCGCTCACGTTCATGAGAGAGACATCATTCACGGAGACATTAAGCAACTCAATTTACTGTGCTCGATATTTGGCCGATTTAGACTGCTGCTAGCAGATTTCGGAGAGGCCCGTAAAGTCGAGGAATACGACTTCGTCAACCTCCCCACTTCAAGCAATCCACTTGGCGGCGTATTTACGGCGCCTCTAGTATTGCAGAATGACTATTGGGCGATACATAAACTTAGCACAGAGCTGCATACGGAAAGGTGCTACCACGGCGAAAGCGCGACATTCAAACTAAAGCGGCAGGAGTATATTGAGCGACAAAGGGCCCGTGACACCTTCGCTGCCAGCCTCCTTGTTTACTATTTGCTAGGCTTCAACAAAACCTGGGCCACTACATTTGCTGAGAGCCTCTGCGATCTCGACAATAGCTTCTTCTATCAGTACAGCGGCGCGCTACGGAAGCGACAAATCACACGACGACGTACAATTTATGGTTCGTCTGTGCACGAAATGTTTGAGAGAACCCTTGTCAGTGGAGCGTTAGCTCGACCCTCAGCTAGGGCAGTGGCGAACTGCTTTAAAGGCGTCATCGACGACGTCGAAGCACATCCGAATTCCAAACTGGCTAAAATCCTACTTAAGACGCGTCCCGTACCTGTTTAGCGAGAGCGCCGCGATCGCATCAATTTCAAATAATGTCTATATGTGATAACGGTACTCTTTTGCCTAAAATGGAGGGCTTACCATGGAGGCAGTGGCAGTTGATGGGTGGATCTCTAAGAGACCGACCCCTGAAACTATTGATAAACAGGGATATAAAGTAGATCCAGGTCCAAAAACATCGCGTATAGCATTCAGCGGCCTGGAAGACCCCCGCCTACATGTGCGTGCGCGCGGGCCCCAAAAGCATCCGTCATCCGATGTGGATTTCATTCGCTTGGACGGGCGCGACTACCTTCCGGTTTGCTTAAAAGGAAACAGTAGCGTTCTTGTTGACGTCGAAGACCTCTCGCAGCGCCTACATTTCTCTCTAGAAAAGCTGCACCAAGTTGCTTTGGGCGAGCGTTCTCTTTCGGACCTTTTAGCTAAACGCATCAAGTTTCCCCAGGTACTAGATAGCTACTCAAAAGTCTTCAAAGCCTACGTAAAGGAAACTGCGCGTCATGAAGGGGATGTTCCTGAGGAAGGCTATGTGCGCGTGTGGGATCCAGTCTACAATGAAGATATGACGCAACGCGCTCTAATGAAAATTGTACGCAGGGCAGAGCGCGGACTCGGCGCTGACCCCATGGGACATCATTTTCAATCCCATGGAAATAGGGTTCTGGCAAGACATAGCGTCGACGGTTTACAACTCACGCTATGGGCTGGGCATCCTTTCGTTGTCAAGCAGCACCCCAGCTATCTAGGGTACGGAACCTATGTCAGGGTCCAGCGTGTCTTTCACATAAACGCCTGGAAGACAGCTGCGCTAAAAAGCACCTATACTAGAGGCAGTATTGCGGCAGCGATGGAATTCTCAAACCTCGCTGGCATCTCTATTGAAAAGGCCCGTACACGTCTTGGCAAAGAGGGCACGTACTATCACTTTCAGGAACTAAAAATTCTCGAGTACATTCATAGCCTGGCCAATGTCCCACGAACCATCTTACCACGGGCTTTGACTACCTATAACATGGACGTTAACGGCACACATCTTCTCGGAACTATTTGGCCGTACTATCCTCTCGATCTCACCGACACAATTGTTCGCGTTCAAGACAGGTGCCTACTCCATGAACTACCTCGTGGAGGCCTGGAAAAGCGTACACGGCGTGAACTACTAGAAGCTACTCTGGAGCTATTGGAGGCTCTAATTTTCCTTAGGGATGTCGCTCACGTTGTCCACGGCGATCTCAAACCTGAAAATATACTAGTCTGTGAAGACGCAGACGGAAAGCTACATTTTGTTATCGGTGACTGGGGTGGCGCCAAGCGCACAAGTAGTTACGATGTTTCTCAAGGTGGCAGGCTTCCCAATGAATTGGGGGGCTCCAACACAAGTTCTTACACTTCGTGGAACGACTGTAGCCACATCATGAAAGCAGCGTTAGATATTAGGCTTGCCACACATTTCAGTCCGGATGACCATGCCAAATTTAGCTCCCTGCAGCGGGTCTACAATGGACTACAACACGGACGTGACCTGCTAGGGAGCATGCTCACTGCCTACCTTACTCTCGGCATTTCAAGAGCACACGAAATTACAGCCCACGGCTATATTGATTTCGATAGGAGTTTTGGAAGAACTCTGGTGGGCGAGCAAAGAAAAGTGGATCAAAGAGCCCGCAGAGAGCTGTACGGCAAGGAAATCAAAGCGATGTTTGAAAAGATTCTGATTCCGAACCATGACGAGCGCATCACTCTGGATGAGGCGGTTGCGACCATCAGGAAGATTTTGGCTAAAGCTGATGCCTCTCCTCATACCAAGCTTGCTGCAACTCTGAACAAAACTCGCGTGCAGCATGGGCCGTAAGACACTTATTACACGGGTGTTGCAAACCAGCAGCTTGAATAAGTACTCTAAGCTCTAAAAGACCGACAGAAAACAACTCAGTCAACAATGCTGCTGTGCACTTAAATCGGAACAAACATTTTCTGTCGCTCCTTCAAAGCTTAATGGTCTCTACACATTACCTAGCCCTCACGGCTTGTCCTTACCCAACATTTTTAAATCTTATTTTTGAACATTGGATGCAACTCCCTCAACTAAACTAGAGATATTTTGGTAAGTAATTGGTTCTAAGGCCCAACGGGCCGTCTTATGATAGCCCCACCCGTGAGGCTATCATAAGACGGCTTGTTGGGCCTCATGATGGAACTCACTGCGTTTGATTGAGAATATCAAAAAAACCTCAGTTCGAATATTTATTTAAAAATTTTGGGTAATGACTAGCCCTTACAGGCTAGGCTGTAAAGCTGTCGGGGCTTCGCCCCTTAGAACACCTCTACAGTGTAGACCTCTCTACTTCGTCTAACACATGAGCTTGAAGCTATATCCAAAGATCAACTAAGGTAGCGCGTTTAAGGTCACGTATTTAACAAACATGGACCGCGTCATGTTGACACTCAACGGAACCCTACTCCCCAATATAACAGCTGGCGAGTCCTTCTCGAAAACAGGCATTCCCATCACGGCCGGCGAGACGACAACACGCATTCAACTTAACGGCTTTGATTCAATCGCTCTCTATATCGCTGCACGCATTTTGGGTGACGCCGTCCCCTCGGACGTCATAACAACAGTTGACGACAAACGTTGGTTGCCGGTAGCGCTCAGCGATGGCACACGAGTGGGCCTTGATGTTGACGAATTCATGCAACGTTTCCATTGGTCCGAAGCCAAATTTCTCGAGGCATGTCGTTCACAGGGGGGCTTCGAAGCATTGCTTGCAAAACGCGTGCAATTCGGCAAAGTTCTTTCGGACTATCATACGACAATGGCCGCGTTTCACGAGGCGCAGGCCGCACAGCACGATGCCATCGCAGCAGCTCCCGACCAGCTTCCAACATATGACGAGCATTTTCCAGTCACTTTCAGCCACAAGCAGCTGATGAAAGTCCTCCGCGTCGCACGTCGCACCCTCCGTACGGAAGATGTCAACTCAGGCTCTATCACCGTTAACGACCGGCACTTCATGCTTCAAGATCGTGGTGATGCTCCCCTACAAGTAGTGCTATGGAGTGGAAATCCTTTCCCTGAAACAGAGATTCCCGAAATCCTTGGTACAGGAAAATATTCCATAGTTCAGGCTGGGTTCTACGTCACAAATTGGTCGCAAACTGCTCTAAAGATAGCCCGCAGTCAAGGGTATTCAAAATATGCCGAGGCATGCGCCCCTGTAGGTTCCCCTAAGTATCTCAATGAAATGAAGCAACTCGGAGAAGCTGCCATCCACGATGTGTTACATGAGGTGGAAATAGCTCGGCAGCTTCCTTCCGGTGCTGAGGCCTCCGTGTTAGGTTTGACAGCTGCACCCTATGCCGTCTTCAACTACGGCGAAGGGGCCGAGAACGTCGTCGCAACACTATGGCCACGTTTTCGTGCCGGTTTGGACACTCACATCCTAGGACAAGATGGCGCCGGAAGCGAAGTACTTAATCGACTCACGCGCCTAGAAATCCTTAAACGCATCGCTAACGTGATGCGTGCTGTCCAGTACTTGCACGACAACAAAGTGATACATGGAGATATATCTCTAGGGAACATTAGATGTGATGATCTTCTCAAGCTGTACCTAGGTGATTTCGGGGGCTCGCGCACCAAGGACAGCTACGATCTTGCACACGACGCATCGCTCAAGGAGTCGAGCTTGGGAGGCTGTCTCTCCATACCATACACATATTGGCCCGACGCAGAGGCACTGCTTCAAACAGCTAACGACGCCTTTAACGCACACGCAGCTCACCGGGAAAGCCCAAGATTCGTAGACCTAAAGGAGCTGTACTGGAAGCAGCAAGTTGCCCGCGACACGTTATCCATAGCACTCATTGCCTACAACCTTTTGGGTTACGTATCCTCGTGGTGCGTCCAGCAGGACGTCGCTCCGTACCTATCTCTAACAGAGAGCTTTCACCGAAAGCTCGAATTATTCAACCCTAAACGGTATGAGACCAAGGTCGCGGAAAGGAAGTCTTTTTACGGAGAAGAGATCTTCAATGTCCTCGACCAAATCCTACAACATGACCGCTCAGCTCGACCTACCCTAGCACAAGCTATCGATGTTTTTGACCGCGTGGTCGGTAAAGCCGAAAGCGACGATCCCGGCGACTTAATAGAGCTATTAGCACAAACAAGGCCCATTCCGGCTCACTACTAGATGTGATTCAATCAATACCTATTGTAGATTATGATAAGTACATCAAGTCTGATAATCGCTCAATTTAGGAACGAGCCATGTTAACACTTGAAGGTCGCCTTGAGATCACGACGGCAGCGCCATCGATTTCAATAACAGGGGAGCAGATTCCTGAAGCCCCCCCGGCCCTGCGTGCGACCCTAAACGGTCTCGAGGATGCACGTCTCCGCATTAAAGCGTGCGAGCTTCCGCCGGCAGCCTCCTCTATCGGAGGCTTTATCCATTTCGATGGTCTCCGCTATCTCCCAGTGAAGATTGGTGGTAAAACAGTAGGCCTGGACGTCCTCGACCTAAAGAAGAGGCTTCATTGGTCCGACAAGACCTTAAATGCCGCTGCAGGCGCCCCCGATATTGGCAAGCGAAAGTTCGATAACCGCCACAGGCTTCCAAAAATTTTGGAAACGTATGCTTCTATTCTCGCGCGCTATCACGAGGTGTTAGCCCAAGTTAACAAAAGTGCGCAGCCCCCTTTACAGCCGATCCATTTGCAGACCTTCGATCCTGAGATTTGCATAGAGTTTTCCTCTGAAGAGCTTTTCAAGATCCTACGTAGGAGCTACCGATCCATAGGCTATGATGGGTGTACAAGCTCTGTTATGGCGATCTCGGGCAGGCATTTCATCGTAAAGAAAACTCCGCACAAGCCCCTCCGTGTGGTGCTTTGGAGCGGACATGCATTTTCACAAGCGGCGGCGTCCTGGGCACTTGGTTTTGGAGCCTCTGCATTTGTTCAAAGCGCCTTTGACCTCACGGAGTGGCAACAGACGGCGTTGAAAATAGCACGCACCATGGGTACCCATGAACACGCAATACAGAGAGGAGCAGAAAGAAGCGAAGCATATGTCGCCTATATGGAGAAGAGCGGTAGACACGCCACCCAGCAACTCCTGCATGAAATGGCCGTGCTAAAGAGGATCCACTCTGATCCTAACGCCGCTAAATACAACCTAATGCCCATGCCTATTGATGTGTTCGATACGACAATTAATGGAAGCAAGTTTCTCGCCTGCCTCCTACCACGTTACTGTACCACTCTCAGAACAGCGTTGGATCTCCATGTTAATCCACGATTGCACAACAGTTTTAATGGACTAACCCGATTAGACATATTGAGACTGGTACGCGACCTGTTTGCAACCATCGAGTATCTTCACACGCGCCATAACATGATCCACGGTGACCTTAAACACGCTAACGTACTTCTCACCACGGATCTAAAGGCCGTCCTTTGCGATTTTGCTGGAGCCATCCAGCGCCATCAATATAGCCTCACTCAATACTCTAAATACTGGAGTCGCAATGTTGGCGGCGAATACACTAGAAAATACATCTCCCCACAAGATTTGGATAAGCTATACGCGACAGTCGACTCAATTAAGCAAGCCGTGGCATCAGGAAACGGCGCAGAAGTGACGGCTCTACACAATGAGTATTTCAGACGGCAAAAGATGCGCGATACCTTGGCCATTGCCATCGTCGCCGGTACCATATTGGGATTTGATCAGGATTGGTTACTCTACAAATCACAACATATCGCTCTAGATCACAGCTTTGTTCATCGCGGGGGTCCAGACCAAGTTGCGGACGAAAGGGAACGTCGCAACGCACTCTATGGCCCGGAAATTCAGGCGATGCTCGAGGGCTTGTTCGATACAGACCCCATGACACGCACAAAGCTAGAGGCGGCTATTGCCACTATCGACGGAGTCATCAATCAGGCAACTCAGTTTCCCCACAGCCCGATGGCAGACGTTCTCTCTCTAAAACGCCCAATACCAGCATAGCATTTGCTGAGAGTGCTAAGACACAACAACCCTGTCCTGTTCTTTCCTCCTTTCCTACTTTTCCTATCCTCCTTTCCTGCTCTTTCCTCCTTTCCTACTTTTCCTGTCCTCCTTTCCTGTTCTTTCCTCCCTTTCCTCCTTTCCTGTTCTTTCCTCCTTTCCTGCTTTTACTTCGTGACTTGGTTCGCTTCCCCTCGTGTCTCTTTCCCTGCCAGCAACATACATAACAGACACTCTACGGACACTCTCACACTACTGCTGTGAAAGTGAGGTCACCATCACGCGACCCAAGGCGACTTAGAAAAAAATTTCCTTGGCGCAATAGGCTTCGGTGCCGTAATATTTGGACTCAAAATACGTACCCGGAGGGAACCCGATGCGGATCCAAAAAGCCCTGATTAGCACTTTAACGCTGGGCGCTAGCCTTGCTTTCATTCACGGCCATACTGACATCAGCTGGGGGATTTCCGAAGAGGAGTTTGAGCCCCAACAAACTCAACAACAGTGGCATACGGCCGAAGTCGTCCCTGAAACCCGTGCAACAAAGCCCATTCAGCACGGCAATCAACCTAACATTCACGAGATCTCGGAGGCCTTTGGCCACTATATTGGGCAAGACCTTAACCGCCAAGGGGTTAAGTTCGATCTTGAAGCGGTACTACGCGGCATCGAGGGAGGCGCCTCTGGACGTCCTGCTCCTATTGAGGAAGCCGCCTACCAGACCATTGTGGAGAATCTTCGAGACCAGTGCTTTCAAGACAAAGCTACTTGCAACTTAACGCTTTCTGACGCTTTCATGGAAGCGAACTCCAAGCGCGAAGACATCCTTGAAGTTGTTCCCGGCAAGGTCCAGTACACGGTTCTTCAGCCTGGACGCGGTCACTATGTCGAAGACCACACCACTCCGCACCTGCGCTTTACAGGACGCTACCTCGACGGTACTGTCCTTGGGGCTACTGAAGGAAACAGTGCTCTTCCTGTACCGCTAGCACAGATGATTCCCGGCTTCCGCCACGGGGTTATCGGGATGCGTGAAGGAGAAAAGCGTCGAGTTTTCATCCATCCCGATCTCGCTTACGGCGTGACCGGCGAGGTACCTCCTAACAGCCTATTAGTTTTCGAGATTGAAGTCGTTCAAGCAGGAGAGCAAAGCTCGGCTAGTGCTCCGCGCCACCATCAGCGCCAGCGCCCTGTAGCCAGCAACGCACCACGAGCTCCCAAGCCTAGAGACAGCTGGGATCTCAGTTTAGATGATGACGACGACGATTTCGGTGGTGGCTATAATGATGGTTTCGATGACGACTTCTCTACGCAGAGACTCGTTTTAGAGCCCGTTTCTCCTAGAAGCGCAGCAAAGAGCCAACACAATACACGGCAACGTACACAGCAGCGTCATCGCTAATACAAGACTAGGCACTCACACAGAATCACGAGCCACCGCGTTGCGGTGGCTTCTTTGTATATTGAGCTTATGAATATTGTTCTTTACCAGCCACAGATCCCTCAGAACTGCGGAAACATCGTCCGCACCTGCGCCGTCACCGGGTGTCGCCTAACGCTGGTGCGCCCGTTGGGTTTTAGCATTAGCAGCCGCTGGTTAAAGCGTGCGGGCCTGGACTACTGGGAAGGGGTCGATGTCAGTATCGTAGATGACCTCGATGTGCTCCTCAATGCTCGTAAAGGCAATGCCTATTTCCTGACGAGCAAGGGAAAGCGGCCCTATACCGATGTCACATATGGGAAAGACGATTTACTTATCTTTGGATCAGAGACCGATGGCCTTCCAGAACGCTATCATCACGAGTGGATGGAGCAATGCGTACGGGTTCCTATGGTCGAGGGGCGACGCTGCCTCAATCTTGCAACGACTGTAGGAATTGTCACATACGAAGCGTGGCGTCAGCAAGGATTTGGTGGAGCCCACATGAATGCGGGCACCACACAAAGCTAGCTCGTCACCGGCATTAGCTTGCGGCTTCGATAAGCTTCTTGAGCGAGTCTTTGTCTTTGAGACCGACAACACGCTCTACCTCTTTGCCATCACGGAAGACAATCACAGTAGGAATCGAGGTAACCTGAAAGTCTGTTGTTACCTTCTGCGCCGCTTCGATGTCTAGCTTTGCAACGCTAGCTTTGCCATCCATTTCTTCAGCGAGTTCTACGATAATGGGCTCCATCATTCTGCATGGACCACACCAGTCTGCAAAAAAATCTACAAGGGTAACGCCCTTGGCGATCTCGGCTTCAAAATTCTCGTCATCAAGGTGCTTGAGTTTCTCGGACATTGCTTTCTCCTGGATTCGCTGCATTATTCACGCTTCAATTATGTCATGAAGGACGGATTAATGCCATAGAAGCTGGTGGCTTCACTGTCTCGGATTGCCGAAAATTGCCGAAGACCTTACACTATTAGTGCACACACAAACAATTTGTAATAAATCTATTAGACTCCGGCATCATGACAGAACAAAGCCCTGACCACTATGTCGTTTTAGCGTTTTATCTCTTTGCTCCCATTGAAAATCCTCCACGTGAAATCGCGGATCAAAAGCGCTTCCTTAAAGTCCGCGACGCGACGGCGCGCATCTATATTTCTGAGGAGGGCATCAATGGTCAGATGAGTGCCTCGCCGGACGATGCTGAGGCATACATAGAGTGGATGCATGGGCGAGCCCCATTCCAGAACGTGGAATTCAAAGCACACACTTACCATGAACAGGCATTTCCTCGGCTCTGCATCAAATATCGCAAACAGCTTGTTGCCGTCGACCGTGATGTCGACATGTCGCGACGTGGTGAGCACGTCGCCCCAAAGCGCTGGAAGGAGATGCTCGAAGACGATCAGGAGCGTATCCTCATTGATGTCCGCAATGACTACGAATGCGATGTAGGCCACTTTGAAGGTGCTGAATGCCCTCCGTGCAGGCAATTTCGCGAATTTCCCGACTATGTCCGTGAGCTCAAAAAACGCATCGACCCCGGTAAGACACCGGTGATGATGTACTGCACCGGCGGCATCCGCTGCGAAGTTTTCTCGGCATTAATGATGGAAGAGGGTTTTAACGAAATCTATCAGCTCGATGGAGGCGTCGTCAACTACGGCAACACCGTGGGCACTGACCATTGGAAGGGAAAGCTCTTTGTCTTCGACGACCGCCTAACGGTCCCATTGACAAAAGAGGGCGACGCTCCTGTTGTGGGCAAATGTAAGTACTGTGGCACTCCAAACGAAGACTATTTCAACTGTGCCAACATGGACTGCAATACGCTGTTCTTATGTTGTTCGTCGTGTTTAGAAGAGCATAAAGGCTGCTGTCAAGACAGTTGCAGTGAAGCGCCACGCGTGCGTCCCTATGCACAACAAAACCCGCACAAGCCGTTCCGGCGCTGGCATCACTATGCCAAGTCTAAAGAGGAACTTGGGCGTACCACAGAATCCTGACCCTCGCGTCCAGCGTTCGCCATTGCATCCCTTCGGAGACGTATCAGCTCCATCATTTTTTGATGAGCTGCATCCTTCACTACGGTAAGTCCAGGTTTCACACCGGCCTCAGACAGTTCAAATGCTTTCATGGTGTTACATATACGCCCACCAAAACGTATCCCTATTCCTTGAATATCTACCATATTCCCCCAATCCCCGAACATTTCAAGAACTAGCTCACAGGCAGTGATGGCAAAAAGGATTTTGCGGCCAGGGTTGGCGTGAGCAATGTCGAAGATCCTCCCTCCAATATAATGTATCGTAGGGATAGAGAACGCGATGGTGTTATACGCAGGCGCGGCATTAAGACACTTGCCTACCTTGCACTGGCGACAGACGGGGTTGTCAGCATCATGGATACAATCAGGGGTGAATCTCCCTGACGGACATTCGAAAGGCTTTTCGCAGTATGAAAAACCCAATACTAGAAGTGCATCGGGATCGGTAAGAAGCTTCTCAAAATCAGATATACTGTCGACACCATAGAGGAAGAAATCTCCATCGGTGTCGAAGCTTTTTTTACGCAATGCCGATTTGATGAACGCCTTAGTATACTTGATAGGGTGCGCCAAAACACCACGACGAACGTCGCCGTGATGATCGTGGGTGAGCATATATTTAAATGCTTTCCACTTCAGGCCCTTGGCAGTATCTTCGGTAATTCCAGGAATCTTTGGTAGACGCTTAAGCTTCTTCACCGGCTGCTTCGCTTCAGCAGCGGCAGCTCCGCTGTCCCATGCGTCTTCAGCATCTTCCCACGTCGCATGCTGATTCCAAATGCGTAGCTTGTTCATGCAGTCGACTCTCCCATTTCAACGGAGATTAAACGCTACATGAAGCTATATGTACAGCTCTTGATTGCGCTCTAAGCACATACGTCACACTCAGGTGAGTGTTCTCACAAAATCGCGACTATCGTCTGTAGCCACAAGCCGCCCCTAGCGGGGCTCAGAATGCTTTTTGGCTTTACCCCACCCTACCGGGTGGGGCTATCATAAGATGGCCCTTCGGGCCTCATGAAAATGTACATGCATTTGGAGCGCTGGAGTGATTTTCTGACACTCTCTACAGGGCTCGCAAATTTTCTGTGCTTTACCCCGCCCTACCGGATGGAGCTATCATAAGAAGATGGCCCTTCGGGCCTCATGATGGAGCTCATTTTTTGTAGGGCCCTCAAATATTACATGCTAGGCAGCTTCAGTGTCGTCATAGCTGCCTTCACGCTCCATGAGTTCGTGTGCTGTCGCCTTGACAGTTGCCAAGCCCTCTGAAAAACCGATCGAACGCATGAGTTGATCGAGATACCCCAGCTCACTCACTAATTGATCATTGGTAAACTCTAGCTCAGCCAGTTTCTTCAATAGATCTTCGTTATCCATTACCGCCTCCCGCATGGTGCGTTGCTTGCCCCCTAAAGAGCAAGTCGCATGCCAGGTGGCTAATAGCCGAGGTCTAAAATTTGTTCTTCAATAAGTTCGTGGGCTGCCAGCTTAAGCGACGCCAGACCTTCGTCGAATCCTAGCGACTGAAGGAGCATATTCACATGTGTTAGTTCAGCCTCTAGCTGATCGTTCACGGTCTCAAGGCGTGCCAGCTTTCGAAGCAGCCTCTGTTTAGTGGATGTAACAATTCTCTTTTCCATCAAACCTTTAATCCTTTGTAACAATCTTAATCAAACATTACTAATATTGTAGAAATCTATATCTTTTTGATTTCTGCCATGATAATAGTTTAACTTCGTTAACAAACCATAAAGAACAAATAAAAATTAGATGAATTCGGCGGGCTCCCAGGATGTCAAACAAAAAGAGCCCAGGCTACGCATTCGTGCAGCCTGGGCTTGCTCTAGCCCCATAGACGTAAATTTCTGTCACTGTCAACAGCTATTCGATCTCTTCGCTATCCAAAATACCCTCTTGCAGCATCTCTTCGGCAACCTGTCTAACCGAGGCCACGCCGTCGGGAAACCCCGTAGCGCGCAGGAGCCTATCCAAAGCTTCGAGTTCCGTCACGAGCTGGTCATGCACAAATTCCGAATGAGCGATCTTGCGCTGAATTTCTTCCGTAGTCATACCACGCCTCCTTGCAGATTTGCTGCTAAGAGTGCGAATGTCGTGCCAAGCAGGATCTAGTCTAAAATAAAATCTGCCACTACAGGCAGGTGATCGGAAGGGTAGTCACGCTCTCCATCGAATACACCTGGGTACTCAGGCATTAGCGCTCCCCCGTCTGCTACCGTAGCAGTGAGAACACCTGTCCGCCTGACACCGAGAGAACCTCCAACAAAGATATGATCAATACGATCACCAACAGTCCCATCACGAGAACAATCCTCATGATATTCCCAACCCACCCACGTCCCTTCGGGACCGCGGTGTGGCTCAAGGGAAAGATCTCGGATGTCTTGAGCCACGTCGGGCTTACCCACAAGCTCTGCGTACACCTGCTCTCCCCCGTATTGTTTACGGCAATTGAAGTCACCTGCAAGTATACGGGGGTCTTTACTGGGCACCTGCGCCATCAGATCTAAGACAAGTTTGGCGCTTTCGACCCTTGCCTTCTCGCCTTTGTGGTCAAAATGGGTGTTAAACACATGGAAACGTTTGCCTGAGCTTGAGCATTTAAAAAGCCCATAAATGCAAACGCGTGGGTAGGCGGCATCCCATCCAAGCCCAGGAGCGTCGGGTGTTTCAGATAGTGTGTACACTTGAGTTTGAAGCAAGCTGACGCGTTGGGGTCTGTAGCAAAAAACGAGATACTCCTCCCAGTCTGCCCCTATTCCCACAGGAAACCCCGTAAAGCGATGCTCTGGAAGGGCGGCCTTCAATTGCTTTAGCTGGGCGGCGTTGGGCTCTTGAAGAGCTGCTAAATCTATTCCATAGTGAGTCAATAGAGACGTCACCTTCCCACAACGCCGCTCCCAGTCGTGCACACCACCGCGGTCGTCTTCGTGATCAATGCGCACATTGTAGCTTGCAAAGCGCATGATCGCGTCGCTACCTTTTTCAACAGGAAACTGCTGCTGCTTAGAATTAGACACACGACACCTCAACTGCTTCACCTCATTAGGATAACGCAGCCAATGCTGCAGCATAGTCGGGTTCATCTGTGATCTCAGAAACCTGCTCGATGTAGGCAACGCGCCCGTCTTTGTCTATCACCACGACGGCACGAGACAGTAAACCTGCCAGCGGACCAGCGCCAATCGCAACCCCGTAATCCTTACCGAAGCTACCACGGAACGCGGACAAGGTTTTGACGTTATCTAAGCCCTCAGCCTGACAGAAGCGTCCATGAGCGAAGGGCAGATCCATTGAAATATTCAAAATCACTGTGTCGGGCCGTTGCCCTGCCTGTTCCCAGAATTTCTTTACCGATGTGGCACAGACGGATGTATCGAGACTGGGAAAGATATTCAGAATTCGGGTTTTCCCCGGATAGTCTGAGAGTGAAGCCTCGGAGAGGTCTTGCCGCACCAGCACAAAATCTGGTGCTGCAGCTCCAAGCGCCGGAAGACTTCCCACGGTTTCCACACTATTCCCCTTAAAAGTCACAGTCGCCATAACGTCTCCTTGTTTTTTTGCTACTTTACTCCCTACGGGATCTTTACGCATCCTTTGTCTGCACTTAGGAGACGAGAGTTATGCTAAAGGACCTAGATATTTCGATTTTACAGAGAGGAGAGGATGGGGTCCGCACAACCAGCTACCGTTGAAAAGTCTGTTGACTGGTTTGGGGTTCCTTCGGTCTACGTAAATGCGGCATCGGACTTTGCCCTACCCTTTGTCGACTGCCTACACAGCCCGCTGCATCGGGTCATCACCTCGAGTACCATCCTGAACAATACCTTGGGAAGTGTTGAGCACTCTAAGGATGTCGAAACAAATATTCTTGCGCGCAAAATTCTATCGGTAGGATTGGGGGCTGTCTTAACGCTAGGATATATCTACGTATACGAAGCAACGGTGCTTGTAACAGCGGTCTACGATGTCGTTATCGGAGCTCACAAGCTTGGTATTGCCATTTTACGCGACCACGATATCAAAGGGCTCTCTCACCTCATTGACGTCACAGTAGGTGTACTCAATGTCGTGGCATTGGCAGTAAATGCCCCGCTGTTTGAACTAGTGACGCTAGCTGCTAGCGTTCTACAGGACGCATGGAAGGTGCAGAAGAGCATCGATAAGGGCAGCCCAATGAAAGCTGCGGCTCACGGGATACTGCCTTTCTTGCGTGTCGCTCACAACATCGAACACTTTGAAGCTGTCTTTGGATAAAAAAATACAAGAGACCAAGGCCGGTCTCTTGTGGAAAAAATCTCTGAAGCTACTGACTAGCTTGGAAGAACGTTGAGCTGGCGGAAGTTTTGGTACATCTCGCGAATCTTCTCGCGGTTTGCATAAATCAGCACCGCAGTAACGACCACCCCGACCATGAGAGCCGTCGACCATGTGTAAAGCTCATCGTAACGGCTCGCTTCCTTAGCCGACCACTTAGCGACTTTAGCGGTATAGTAGGAGATTTTTCGAGTCGCTTTCCAACCTGACTTATTTTCCCACTCCGCAACCTTGCCGGCATAGTGAACAGATTTCTCTGCAGCACCATAAACACGTGCAGCAGCATTCACCGCATATGCACCAGCAACACCGACAGCTGGGACTAGCACCGCCGCCACAGTTTTTGTAAAAGAACCAAAACGAACATCGTTATCAAACATAAAACCCTCTTATTATTTGTATTTGCTTTGTAAATCGACATTATATTAAATTATTAAGTTATTGTAAAGAAATTAATAACAATACACAGGTCATTAAAGAAGGCCTCGCAGGCGCTCCAAATACATGTACGTTTTCATAAGGCCCAACGGGCCGTCTTATGATAGCCCCACCCGGCAGGGTGGGGTGAAGCATAAAAAATTCCGGAGCGCTGTAAGTGCGACTCATGACTCCAGAGGTATTTGTGAAGCATGAGTCGGCCTTACAGGCCTCAATAGACAACCATATATTACCCCACCCTCACGGGTTAGGCTGTAGTATGTTAGCTTGGAGTGCGCTCGAGCTCTTTCCACTCGGTGAGGAGCTGCTGCTCTTTCTCTGGCGTCAACCACAGGGGGGCTTGCTGGAATTTTGGAGTTTTAACATCACGCATCCACTCCCACGTATCTTGAATCGTCTCTTCAATGGGACGACATTGAAGCCCACACTCGCGTGCTTTACTCGCATCAACTTCGTGGAGTCCTTCCAGATGGTCGGGGATCCACAGAGGAATCTCCGTCCAAGGTTGGACTTCACGCTCTAACAGAAACGTTTCGCCAACCCATCGAAAGTCGCTCGTTGATTTAAGAAAATCACGACAGCGATGAAGTAGCTCTCCGAATTTCAAAGGTTTTTTTGGGCCCACGACATTGAATGCGCCGCGTTGTCCCGATTCTAGCGCTTTGATGACCCATAGTCCGACGTCGCGAGCATCGATCATCTGGATCGCCTTGCTTACGTTTCCAGGAACTAAGATGTCTCCGCCACCGCGGGCAATACGTTGAAGCCAGTAGCAGAAACGCCCCAGGGTGTCGTAGGGCCCTGTCATCAGCCCTGGACGGACATGAAGATAGTTTTCGGGATAAGACACCTCGACAGCCAGTTCACAAAGGGCCTTGCGTGCGCCGTAAGTCTCTGGGCTGTCGTCTTCAATATCTGCGTCCTCAGGCCACTCTTGCGTGCTTGCAGTCTCTTTAATCCGCGGTACGGAAAAGTCGTTGTACACGGAAATGCTAGAGATGAAGACGTAGACATCGGCGGCGTGCTCAAAAAAGTCTGCACTGCGGGCTACAGCAGCAGGGTGGTACCCGCATGTGTCGATGACAGCATCCCACTGCCTGCCTTGGAGTTCATAGAGATCTTTGCGCCTGTCCCCATAAATTTCTTCGACGACAGGAAAGAGCTTGGGGTTGGTGATGCCACGATGAAATAGCGTCAGTTCGTGGCCGTGAGCGAGGGCTTTCTCTGCGATGAATCTGCCAAGGAACTGCGTTCCCCCTAGTATTAAGATCCGCACCCTACGCTATCCTCCACACTCGCATGCGTCCGTGATGTCAGCTTGCAACCACTCATCGAGTTCTGTGCCATCGAGTCGGTCCAAAGTGTAGGTGTTGAAGGCAATATATGTCGTCCAGCGCGTGATCTTCTCTTGGAGTTCTAGGCGCTGAGCCGGGTCGATACCTTCAAGCTCCTGCTCATAACCCTCAATGCGCGCTTCGGCATAGCGGTTACATTTGCGTAAAAACGTATCGATCACACGCTTTTCCTCATCTAGCGCCGGCATGGTCTTTTCCTCTGTGTCTCTTAGGGGAGAGCTTAGCTTGCCGAGCCCTTTGCTGCAAATCTAGCATGCGTTTTTACAGATGCACGTAATGCACTAAATGTTAATATCTCCTGCAATTGATCATCATTTTCACTGAGATACCGACACATGACACGCCACCAGTCTTTCCGCTATGCGCTTGCTTTACTCCTAAGCCTCCTGTCTGGCACGGCTCCTGCTACACCTAGGGAAATTGATTCGCAGGAGCTACCCCCAAGTATGGAAGCACTCACCGACACCTACAGGCATCGGACCGGGTATTGCGCCGGATGTACCCTCGTGTTGGGCGCTCCTTTCGACGAAACACTGCTCGATGAACTCGAACGTGAGCAGCAGCATTTTGCTGACTTCTTCCTCAAAAAGGGCCTATCTCACTGTATCCGCCTCTATGACCCCGAGCAGCTTCACGCTACCCTCATTGAAGTGGCAAGCCAGCACCCCCAAAACGCCGGTAGCGGCTACCTCACGCCCTACGAGTGGAATTTCAACGCCAGCGGAGATCCCATCAAGGTCCACTACACCTATGAATGGGCCCGGGCACATAAACCGATCACCCTCGAGTTTAGTGAAAAAGCTCTAAATGAAGCGCACAAAGGACAGTCGCTTAGAATTACCTCGACTGGCCTCATCGTCATCAAAGGACGTGCCACCCCCGACTCCGATGTACTTTCTAAGATACGCGCAGATTTCCACGAAAATGCCAATATCGAACACAAATATGGCGATCAAGACGACGAGATATACATTGTTCTGGGGCAGCTCCTTCCACGAAGAGAGCTAGAAGACCCCGAATTTACTCTGGAGCTCAGAGCGTTTATCTCACAAAGGCAGAAAGAGTTAAAAATCGAAGCCACTTTCGACAAGGCGCGACTCATCTACTACAACCGCCGCGACCTGCACCCCATGCATATCCTTTGGAAACGAAGCCTGAATATAAATTTCTGGACCTTCGACCGACGTGGGCCATAGCACCCCATTCTCCTCCGCTAAGAG
Source organism: Chlamydiota bacterium (assembly GCA_021772415.1). GTDB lineage: Bacteria > Chlamydiota > Chlamydiia > Chlamydiales > JAJFMA01 > JAJFMA01. Next base: position 5,928 of record JAJFMA010000200.1, on the reverse strand, counting down.
CCCCTCATCATATCAACCGATGTATTCCATGAGCCGACAATCACTGAAATAAGATCTCTTAGTTAGAAATTCTCAATGCAATCCCAGCTCCTGCTGAAGCTCTTGAGTCCAAGTATCTAGATCTTTATGCATGATGCTTGTTTCCCCGAGCATCTGTTTAGGCAACTTTGCAGCCAGAGCTTGATCAAATTCCACAACACGCCCTTGCTGAATAGCTCCTCGACGCAGCTCGACCAACCCCTTCAAGCTCGGCCCCAAACGTGAACTTGCGTACAACCCTGCACTCGTTCCCATTGTCTGCATAGGAGATCCCACCGCTCGCCCAATGTTCTCTCCGTTGTTACCCAGGGCCTTAGGTAGTTTATCGCCAAGTGTTGCGATGGCATCGTCGCGTGTATTCTGATCATCGTTGCAGGCATCTTCAATAAATGTATCAATATCCCGTAATCCCTGCTCAAGAGACGGTATATCCGAAGACCCCTTGAGAAGTTGCCGGGCTATCATGTTCTGTTGCTGTCCGACAATGCCATCACGCATTAACTGCACGTCCCCTGTTTTATGTGCACGACGCACGGTTTTTGCATTGACTGTACCAAGGGTCGTCACCGCGGGGTCGTTCCCTTTTGAACGCGACTGCCTGCTGCCACCCCAAAGCTTTCGCAAGCCACCAAATCCCCTAGTTTTTTTGCTTTGCCTTGTCTGAACAGTACTTGCCCCTACGCCTCCGTGCCCCGTCGAAGCCCCTCTAGTGCCAATTAGAATTCTTGAAGCAGCCCTGTTAACAGTGCCCGAAATAGCGCCAGCACCGCGCGTAATCCTCGCTTTCAGATGCTCCTTACTACCCGGCTGCCACTTGTTAGTAGTTGTGGTAGTGGTAACAGAAGGAGACTGAGGTGGTGGAGGCGCACTATCCGCAGGAAAAGCGCCGCCGAAAGAACCGCCTAAAGTGGAATTGAAATCCATCTCAAAACCTTAACTACAAAAATAATTACACACTTTATTATATCATTTATAATATTTAATTATATTAAGTAACAAAAATATTGACACAACAACATAGAAACCGACGGTTTTATTATGTGCCATTCAAGAAAGTCTTCAATAGGGTAGTAAGCGCAGCCTGCAGGGCTAAGAAAGCAGAAGCGCAATTCATCTCCATGACCTTCATCTTCCCTCTATGGCCTCCGTGGTTTCTTCTTTCTAGCTCGTTAAGGCTGAGATCAGCCTAAGCAAACGAAGCTCCACTGAATTTTTTCTTTTACAGGGCTCTCTCGCTCGTTTACTCTGAGGACATAGATAAGAACCAAAACTGTAGGACTTTGAGCCATGGACGACGAACAAAAGCGACTGCTCGAAGAGTTACTCTTCTCTGGGGAGAAGAAGCTCAGCTTTGCGAAGATGCTCTATTTTGGAGGTTTTCACACCCCATCGGCCTTTCCCTTTCCGCTCCCATCAGCAGAAGAAGAGCGCCGCGCTGACGAACTTGTTACCAAGACGCAGAAGTTCATTGAAGCCAAAGTCAACGGAGACCAGTTCGACCGCGACAGCAGCATCCCCGACGACGTATTCAAAGAGCTGGGACGCTTGGGGCTTTTAAGCCTTACTGTGTCGAAGGAGTATGGCGGTAGTGAGGATTCGCAGTACGCCTATGGGCGTGTCATCGCAGAACTTGCCAAAGCCTGCGGATCGACGGCGTTATTTGTTAATGCCCACCAAAGCATCGGCCTTCGGGCGCTGGTGTTATTTGGAACGGAAGAACAAAAGAATAAGTGGCTCCCTCCTCTCGCTAAAGGCGAAATTTACGCCGCGTTCTCTCTTACAGAGGCTAATGCTGGTTCCGATGCCGGGGGTGTTGAAACGCGCGCTGTCTATAACGCTGAGAAAGACGTTTACGTCCTTAATGGCGACAAGCAATGGACCACCAATGGTGCCATTGCAGGTGTGCTAACCGTAATGGCACGTACCGAAATCGAAACCGATAATGGCATTGAAGACAAGATCACAGCGTTTTTGGTGACTCCCGACATGCCAGGCTTCACAGTCAGAGATCGCGCCTTAGAAAAAGTCGGCATGCGTGGGACCACCACATCGAATATAAGCTTCAAAGACATGGAAGTGCCCGCAAGTAATATTTTGGGACCTAAAGGTGGAGGACTGAAGGTTGCCTTAACAGTCCTAGACTACGGACGCACAACCTTTGGATCAGCATGTGCAGGCCCTGCGCGTATGCTCGTCAAAAAAGCCGTCGAACACGCCAAGACGCGTCACCAATTCAAGAGACCTCTAGCTTCCTTTGGAATGGTCAAGCAAATACTAGCACGCGCGGGAGCATATTCCTACGCCATGAGTGCCTCAGCGGAGCTTGTCACAGGCCTTCTTGACCGTGGTGACGACGACATCCTTCTCGAGTCCGCTATCGTCAAAGTCTTCAACAGCGAGTGGCTGTGGCAGATTATCTACGACACCATGCAGATCTACGGTGGGCGTTCCTTTTTTACGACGGAGCCCCTTGAGCGTATGATGCGCGATGCACGCCTCAACATGATCGGTGAAGGCAGCAACGAAGTGCTGCGCGCCTTTATCGCCGTTGTGGGTCTGCGTGATGTGGGCATGCAATTCCAGAGTGTGCAAGAAGCCCTCAAGCACCCCATCAATAAGTTTGGCGTACTCAAGAGCTTTGGTAAGCAGGGCGCTCACTATTTTAAAGCCCCTGACATTCCTATTAAGACCTCTCATATGGCTGAAGAGGCGCATCTGCTTGGCAAGGCTATCCGACGCTTTGCCGTGGCTAACGCTCGTGTTTTGGCCAAGTACCGCGAAGAGATCGTCGAACATCAGCTTGCCCTTGATCGCATCTCCGATATCGTAATGGCCCTGTTCACTGTCACTGCTGTCATAAGCAAACTAGACACCCAGCTCTCGAAAACGGGTGATATCAACGCACAGCTAAAACAAGATCTGGCATGTGGCAAACTGTACTGCAAATATGCGTTCAAAACCATTGACAACGCCCTAGCTACACTCTTTAACAACATCGACAGCGACATCGAATCCGTTGCCGATGTTATGTCAGGGCTAGGTCAGTGATGCAGAAAACTGGGGGCCGCGTGGCAACAGAGAAATCCAAGCTCGAAGCACTAACGCAAAGCTTCGTGGAACAAGAAAAGCTCTTGCGACAAGGCGGAGGCGACCGCGGAATCGCACGCCAACGAAAACACGGAAGGATGCTTGCCCGCGAGCGCATGCGAGCACTTTTTGATGCGGATGCGCAGCCTACCGAACTTGGACTGTGGGCAGCATGGAGGATGTATGACGAATGGGGTAATGTCCCAGCAGCAGGTGTTGTGGCAGCCATAGGTCCCATCTGTGGACGCTCGTGCCTTGTCGTCGCTAATGACGCCACCGTGAAAGCTGGAGCCTTTTTCCCCCAGTCCGTGAAAAAAGTGCTACGTGCACAACGCATTGCCTACGAATGTCGCCTTCCTGTGATTTATCTTGTCGACTCTTCTGGCGTCTTCCTCCCTCTTCAAGACGATATCTTCCCCGATGAAGACGATTTTGGGCGCATCTTCCGCAATAATGCCGTCCTATCGGCCCAAGGAATTCCGCAGTATGCTGCGGTGATGGGAAGCTGTATTGCCGGGGGAGGCTACCTACCGGTGCTCTGCGACAAATTACTCATGACTGAGGGAAGTGGCCTCTACCTCGCTGGCCCAGCCCTTGTCAAAGCTGCCATCGGCCAGGAAGCCGAAGCCGAAGAACTTGGCGGAGCAACCATGCACTCCGAAGTGAGTGGCACCGTAGACTTTCACGAACCCGACGATGCATCGTGTCTTGAGCGCTTGCGACATCTTGTAGACATGCTTCCCACACCGAAGCAGCAAGATGTTAGAGAAGTCAAAGACCCCAAGCTCGACATCCACAGCGTCTATGATTTGGTATCTGCCGAGGGATCCAAAGAATACGACGTTCATGAACTTCTTGATGCTATCGTCGACGCTGACAGTCTCGATGAGTACAAAGCCTCGTATGGAAAATCTCTTGTGTGCACATATGCACGTATTGGAGGTCACCCTGTAGGCATCATCGCCAACCAGCGAAAACGGACCACCACAAGCCGTGGACGCATCGAAATTGGAGGCGTTCTCTATACCAAAAGTGCAGACAAGGCAGCGCGCTTTGTGATGGACTGCAACCAGACGCGCATACCTATCGTATTCCTGCAGGATGTCATGGGCTTTATGGTGGGAACAGAGGCTGAGCAATCGGGAATTATCCGCAGCGGCGCCAAACTCGTTAACGCCATCTCTAATAGCGTAGTTCCAAAAATCACTGTCATAGTCGGCAACTCCTTTGGTGCTGGCAACTACGCCCTTTGTGGCAAGGCCTATGACCCCAGTTTCATCGTGGCGTGGCCTAACGCAAAATACACGGTCATGGGCGCGGATCAAGCTGCCAACACCCTTCTCTCTGTGCAAAAACGTGCCGCGGAGAAAAGCGGAAAACCCCTCGATGAAGAGCAGATCCAGCAAATGCATGCCGACATCAAGAAGCGCTACGAAGAGCACATGGACATCCGCTATGGAGCAGCTCGAGGATGGGTTGATGCTATCATCGCTCCGCACAAAACCCGCGAAACATTGATAGAACTCCTATCCCTTGTTAAGCAGCCCGATATAAGCACACGCCCCTTTCACACTGGCGTTCTACAAACGTAATTACGGAGCTTCCATACCATGGCCAAAGCGGTCAAGATCGGCAATGCACAAGGATTTTGGGGTGACCAACCCAGTGCACCGCTGCGCCTGTGTGAGCAGCAGCCGGACCTTGACTACCTTACGCTCGACTACCTCGCAGAAGTTTCACTGTCGATCATGGCCATTCAACGGGAAAAAGATCCCTCCCTTGGCTATGCACGTGATTTTGTCGAAGTCGTCAAAAGCCTCGGACCGATATGGAAGAGCGGCAGGCGCCTAAAGGTGATCTGCAATGCCGGAGGCCTCAATCCCTCCGGTTGTGCCGAAGCTTGCCGTGGTGCACTCGACGCAGCAGGATGCCCACATCTCAAAATCGGTATCGTTTCTGGCGACGATGTGCTAGCGCAGCTATTGGAAGACTCTTCGGCCGCACAATTTCGAAACTGGGAAAACCAATCTAGCTTCTCAGATGTTGGGGAGAGAGCCGTCTCAGCCAATGCCTATATTGGAGCTGAGCCCGTCGCCGAAGCACTCTCACAGGGTGCCGACATCGTGATCACGGGCCGCGTTGCCGACCCAAGTCTCGCGGTAGGTGCCTGCCTCTATCACCACGGATGGAAACTGGACGACTACACACGTATCGCCGGCGCAACAGTTGCCGGGCATCTTATCGAATGTGGCACTCAAGTTACCGGTGGGATCTTCACTCACTGGTCTTCGATCCACGACCACACACATATTGGCTTTCCCATAGTCGAAGTATCCGAAGATGGTAGCTGCGTCGTCACCAAGCCACCAAACACCGGTGGCATGGTCACGCTCGAAACTGTCAAGGAGCAGCTGCTCTATGAACTTGGTGATCCCGAGCGCTACCTCAGCCCCGATGCAACCGTGTCGTTCCTGGGCGTAGAGGTCAGTGAAGAGTCCCAAGACCGTGTACGGGTTACAGGAGCACGAGGCGCAGCGCCTCCCGACACCTACAAGGTGTCTGCAACATACCGCGATGGATATCGCTCGGAAGCCATGCTCACAATCATTGGAGCCCATGCCGCAGACAAAGCCCAGCAATGTGGACAAGTTCTTATTAAGAGGCTATCCGCAATGGGCTACGGCCCTAAGCGACATGTTATCGAATGTTTAGGCGCCTGTGACGGCACGCGAGGCGTTCTGCCAGCACCTCCCATTTCCTACGAAGTCGTATTACGCATCGCAGTAGCCGACAGCGACAGGG
>JAJFMA010000199.1 GCA_021772415.1 Chlamydiota bacterium | reverse complement strand
CGATGAACCTTGTTCGCTACCTTGTCATCAAGTGCACAGAAAGGGAGCTATCTAAGGCACGCCTCGTCAAGATGCTGTATCTGATCGATTGGAAGGGCGCCGTAGACTACCAAAGACAATTTACCCCACTGCATTGGCAATATAATCACTACGGACCCTATGTGCCGTCTGTCATTCAAGAGATCGTAAACGATCCGTCGATGACTTTAGTGGCTCGTAAGACGGAACACGGAAGTATGGGTGAATATGTACACGCTGACCATGAGACACTGCTGCGCGAACTGCGCGAACATACCCCTGATCTACTTCCCTTGCCGTTAAGGGATGTTGCCGATTTTGTTGTTGCAACGACTCAGGAGCTGTCTTTTAACGATTTCATCAAGCTTGTCTACTCGACATATCCAGTGTGCAAGAGCCAAAAATACAGCTACCTTGACCTGGAAGCTCTCGCGCAGGACTATCGTCTTACTGAAAAAAGCTTGTAGCTGACACACTATCATGAGCCCCAACGGGTCGTAGTATTGTTAGCGCCACCCGTGAGGGTAGGGTAGAGTAAAACATGAATTTGAGCCCAATGAGAGTGTAAAGTAATTGGTGGTGGTGATGAAATGACCATTAACCTACATGAGCTCGCACATTTTCCGGCGGGCTAAACCCCAGCGACCTGTATAGCCCAGGGCAGCGCCCTGGGAAAGTCCAAAATACACTCTGAGCGCTGTAAGTGCGACACATCCATGCGAAAGATGTGTCGCACTTACAGCGCTCAAAAGCTTAATTAGCCTACCTGGGGCTACGCCCCAGGCTATACAGGTTAAAGCCCTTCGGGCCTCAAAAAAGTAACGTTGTGTTTCTTTACACTCTCAACGGGGCGGCTTGTAGCCCCTGTTCATGGCTCCGGAAAAGAACGTGCTTCGCATTACTCATGGCATTGGATAAAACGCTCTGTGTCGGTTTAATCCGCTGGGGCCACAAGCCGCCCCGTTGGGACTCAAATTCATGTTCCACTTTACCCCACCCTCACGGGTGGGGCTATCATTAGACGGCCCGTCAGGCCTTAGAACCAATAACTTACCCACATCTCTAGTTTAGTTAAGTCGGTTGTATCCATCGCCTAAAAATAATATTTACAAATTTTGGGTGATGAAAAGGGCTGTGCCCTGGGCTATAATATCGGATCCCGTTGGGCTCTTCGGATGAATAGCACGCCGTAGTTTCCTGACACTCACTGTAGGACTCAACGTCTTGTCAGCCCTTTGCCCTCAAAAAGGAGTCTTGCGGCTATTTCGTTACACTTTCGTAAAGGCGACTCATGACTCCAGGGGCACTTGTAGATCCTGAGCCAGCACTTTGTGCTTTACCTACGTAGTAGGGCGATTTCGCAAGCACAATACGTCGTATGATAGGAGCTAATGTACGGATAACGCCCTTGCGCCATCCGATCAGATCCTGTAAGTCCGAGATATAGTGGTCAAAGCAGCGTGTTTGGTATTTAAATAGTCTTTGACTGTCGGAGGTATCAAGCCAATCCGTAGGGTAAGGAATCTGGGCAAATGCACCTTCTGGTAGCGCTCCAATGCCGATAGCACGCATGACCCTTTGCACCATGTCTGCCTGGGTTAGCTGGCACTTGGCGCCCCCTCCTACATGCCATGTGTTGTTCCAGGTTCCCTTCAGTTCAAGGGCATTGGCCACAGCGAGGGCGACATCGTCGCTGTGAACGAACTCCATGCGATTACTAAGGGGCACTTCAAACATGGCGGGGCTTAGCACCAGCTTAATGGGGAAGCACGCTCCTAATCGGAAGATTGCCCATTCAAGTCCTGACCCCTTCACAAGCGCTTCCGATGCAAGCTTGTGTCGCGCGTAGTGATCCGTGCCATAGGTGGGGTCATTGACGCTTCTAGGGGGCGCTAGATGCTGTGTCAAACCGTATACATGTAGCGACGACATAAAGAGAATCTTCGGTGGTCTCATTTGGGCTTTTGCGGCAGCCAAGATATTGCGGGTGCCTCCGATGTTAACTTGGCGAGACCGCCTAGGATTAGCTTCACTACCCAGTCCTGTCGTGGAGAGGTTAGGGATGATATATGCTAGATGAATCACGACATGCTGATCGCGCATTGCCTCGGCGACAAGCTGCGTATCTCGCACATCGCCCCAGAGGATGCGTGCTTCTGGGTACTTACTCGCCTCCCTTCGGGTTGGCCGAAGATTGAGATCTAGGCATGTGACTTGGTGGCCTCGCGCTATAAGCTCTGAAAGTATGTGATGACCTACATTCCCAAAGGCACCAGTTAACAAAATTTTCATGTACTCTTCCTATGCCCGCAATTTACAAACTGCCATTGATAAAGAAACAGACAAGCAATATTGGTAAAATATTTATTATTATACAGGAAGCCATATACGTCAACTTGCGCTCCTTTGGGTAAAAGGAACTACTCTGAAATCTTGTTCACATGTATTTTTCAGTGCTTAATTAAGGGAGTAGTCCGATGCCAAAGCGTGAACATGCCATTCTTATATGGCTCAATGTCCTTATAGCTGTAGGGATGTCAGTTTGCGCATTTCTAGGGCAGGTTCGTTTATCCTTCACCCTATTTGATTGGGCTATCGTCTTTCCCGCAGCAAACATCTGCTTTTCCCTCCTTACCTTTCCTGTAACCGATTTAATTGCAGACCAATTTGGAAAGAAGGAAGCGTCAACTACAGTATGGGTAGGTTTTGCTGCACAGTTCATTACAGTGTTGCTCATCGAAATGTGCTGCATCATAGACCCTGACGGTCCACTGCAGATGTTCCGTCTCGGAGGCTGGTTGGTTTTAGGTGGATCTACTGCTGCGTACCTCATTGCACAGTTTTGGGATGTGCACTTCTTTCACTGGATCAAAGAAGAATGGACAGGCGAAAGTCATCTATGGCTGCGCAACAACCTATCGACGTTCAGCAGCCAGTTGATCAACAGCAGTATCTTCATCACAGTAGTCTTCGGAGTCGAAGGCCTTGTTCTTATGCTACCAGGGTCGATGCTAGTGAAGTGGTGCCTAGCTCTCGCAGATACTCCTTTCGTATACCTTGGGCGCTACCTAGTAAGGCGCGCACGTCGTGCAAGTGCGCTAGCTCCCGCCTGAGAGTTGTGGGGACTCCGCGAGCTCCATCGTAGACTGGATCATATCTGTAGCGACACGATACCTGACGAGATAGGTGTCGGGATCGGCGTCTTCATCACGCGGTGGGTCCCCAAACCACCAGGGGTCGATAGCAAAGACAAGATCGCTACCTTCAAGATGCACGGTCCCTTTCCAGCGGTCTCCCATGAACATCTCGCCGACTTTCCGCATGACAATGCGTTCGTTGCCCAACACGACACGGCTATTGTCTAGGTCTACGACCACTTTCCGCTCTTTTTCAATGACGAGAAACAGCACAGAGCCAAAGACCCCTGTTCCTCCGCCACATTCGAAGGTGTCTAGAATGTAGATGCCCTCGTTGGTTTTTCCCACAAAGTTGTAACCAAAAATCAGTGGGTTGAACGACCCGCACTCCCAGCAGCTAACTTGGGGGAACACGCCCCAATCTCTGACCGTAAGTTCGCCATAAAAGCGATTAGCTTCCTGCGAAGTCTCCAGTGCGATAGCAATTATCCGATCTCCCGTTGGGCAGACATTGTTAACAAGGGGCTCCAGCAATTTGGGGTTCACAAAGGGTGCTTCTACAAACGAGAAGGGAGTTTCACCAATTTCCATGCGACCGTGGGGAAGAAGTTCCGCCACGTTTATGTTCACATCGAGCCAACCCGAAAAGCCACAGCACACTCCCTCCTGTACTTGACGTAGCTTGGAATCGCTAACTTTGTTTTTCCCAACGTAGATTCGATTTCCATCGACTTTAAGTTTCCCACTCCAGCGGTCTCCTAGGGGGATTTCGCATACTTTCTTGAGAAAAATGCGTTCGTCGTCGACACACATAACTTTGACATCCCCATCGTCTCTCCACACCGTGTCGTGCCCCAAGACAACTAAAAGAAGCCGTGTAAATACCGCTGCTCCTCCACATCTATCTATTGTCACAATGGCATGGATGCCATTGTCGAGTTGTCCGATATAGCGATACCCACACTCCGTAGATTTTCGCTCTTC
>JAJFMA010000198.1 GCA_021772415.1 Chlamydiota bacterium | reverse complement strand
TAAGCGGTTCATGAGTATCTGTGAGCCATGAGTCGGCCTTACAAGCCTCCGGAATTTTCTATACTTCACCCCACCCTCCCGGGTGGGGCTACAATGAGTCGCCCCTTCGGGTCTCATGAAAAATCAACGATTGCTCAATCGATCTCGGGATTACTTTACACTCTCTGCAGGGCTCAATATGCCTATTACGCCTAGCCTGGACACCTATAACAACTCAAAATCAGTTGTTTACATAAACAGTTAACTCGTTTAATTACTAAACTTATTTTATGAAATATAAGTTATGTTATAATAAATATTATAACTACAATATTTTTAGTTGGTTTATTATGGAAGAGTATACTGATTCCTCCTCTCTCTTTCCTCAAGGTCATATCGAACGGGCAGAAGCCGGTTCCTTCACTGACACGGAAGGTCATCAAGTCCCGAAGGGCAAGCTCTGCACCCGAGTGGTCTTCCAAGGATGCGAGGACACGAGGCTTGCGCCGGCAGCACGCGAAGTTTTTGACGATAGCAGCTACCTCAAAGGTATCCACGAAACTACTGTGGATTTAATGGGGTACACCAAGCTTTTTATCCGCGACGACACTAGCAAAGAAGGTGAGCTAATCGAGGTGATGGTCAACATCAACGACCTTGCACAACGCCTGGGAATTGCCCGCTCTGATATTGTACAGGCTGCCAACAAGGGTCAACTCGAAAATCTCGTTAAAAGCCGAATTCTGGAACGCATGCGTGACCAACAGAGCATGCCTGTGATCTTAGACCAGCTTCAATCCGACTATGCTTCCGTTGCCGAAAGATATCAGGAAGCGATGGAAGCTCAAAATCTCAACCCTGACCTTAGCCAAGAAGAACTCAACTATATCGTACGGGAAGGCCTTGCAGGCATTTTGAGTAACACTCCAGGCTTTTCATCCGACAAGCCATTTCAAACCGGAGCAGCGGAAGTTGAGTTGAACGACGGCCGTCAGTTTATTGTAGGGCGCAAATCAAACGGAGACCTTAGCATTTTAGAAGTTCCGAAAAGAGAAGACTTTTTAGGAGCCGGAAATTTCGGCAGCGTCGAAGGCGTCAATAGTACACTTGAAACCCAGCGGGGAGTTGTTAAACTGCCGGCAGATAGGCCAATTTTCAACGATGAAGGCATCAGCCCCGAAGACCACCTTGAACAGGCTACGTACCTCCTCAAGCTTGAAGCAGAGATCCTTTCTGATCTATGGGACGGCTGTGAGGAAGATATCGAAGGAATTCAGCATGCGCCCTTCGCTACGATATCTGTGAGAACTCCAGCAGGCGAAGAAATTAAAACTGTGATCTACACCCGTAGATATGAAGGTGCCACACTCGCGAGCTGGGGTCGTGGTCCTCAGGCCGACCTTCAACCAAAACGGACACTGCTCAACATGTGCCGTCAAGGATTCAAAGGCCTCGCCCATGCAAGCTCACGAAAGGTTGTAAACGGCGATGTCAAGTCAGACAATATCTGCATCGATATAGATCCCAAGACCGGAGAACCTTCTCTGAGAATGATCGACTGGGGTGGGGCGGTTAATTTATCCAAAGTGCATCCCTCCATATTTTCCGATCCCTTGATGACTGCCTGCACATTTGCCTCCATACAGGACTATATGGCCCTAGAAAACTTAGGCAAACAATACTGGTACACATCTTGGTACAGTACCGGAGCAGCGGAAACCTACCTAGAGGCTCACAACGAAGTACAGTACTCGCGTGATGTTGTGGCTCTTGCAGGCACTCTCGCTTATCTTCTAACCGGAGAAAATACCATTGTCCAGGACTACGGAGCATTGTCAGGGCCCTCAACAAGATACAACGTAATCCACACACAACGGGCAACAGCTCGGGCACTACGGAACAAAGGATACCCACAAGAGGTGATACAATTATTCAATAATATGCTTCGGCAAAACCCTCTAGACAGACTTTCGGCAGACGAGGCAGTAGCCTACTTCGACGTTATTCTCTCATCCGATGCCGATTGGCTAGACCAGCCCAGAAATCCCGATGCTATCGGCAAGCACGAAGGCGCATAGAGCGTACAATCAACGGCGCTTCTCTATCCAGTGGTTTGCGTCGTCTACCGCCTTTTCAAGCGTCTCCAAAAGGCCGGGCTGAGCTGGTAAGACGTTGTCCTCACCTACGACGTCTACAACCCCTGTCTTACGCATCTCCTCTAGGATATGAGGCTCGACGCCTTCTAAAATCAGACGATTTCCTTTAGTCCGAAACGTCCTAGCAAAACTCCGAAACCACTTTAGGGATGCGCTGTGAACATCCTCAAGACCTCGCATTCTCCATATGAGAACACTATTGCGTGTCGACTTTGTATCCACCATCAAATCTTTGATCACTGGGACTTCTGAGAAAAATCCATTCCCTTCGAGCTGCAAAATTGTTAGGGAATTTGACTCTAGATACTCTGGGGGCTTTGTTTCTTCATAGAAGCCTTCATCGTTACGTTTAAGCTGGACAAGATGCGCATCCTTAGATGAAGTGTAGGCGTAGACGAGCCACGACAGTCCAGCCCCTATCATGATGGTCCACTGCAAGGGGATAAAGAGCGAACACAAAAACGTCACTGTCAGCACTGTAGCGGACCCCGGCGATGTCGCAAACATCAGCTTAACATCTGCTCTCTTGTCGATAACAACTTGAATGATAATGGCCCACAAGACACCTGCAATGGATGTAAGAGGCACTAGAACTATCCAACTCCCGGCAAAGTATACCAGAGCCATCATCCAAACACCGGTAAAGATACCTGCCAGGCGTGACTTCGCGCCGCTTTTGACACACATTGCGGAGCGAGACAAGGAGCCCCCGATACTCATAGACTGGAAGAAGCTGCCGATAATATTCGCAACCCCAATACCACGAAAGTCCTTGGATATCTTGGCTTCCGACCCATCAGGATTGGGGAATGCCGTACTAATGCTGGCACCTTCGGTAAGCGCTATCAAAGTTATTGAGATCGCCCCTAACGCAAGCTTTGGCATCAAACTCGGGTCAGGATGAACGAAAGACGGAAGCTGGCTATGGATTTGCGCTATACTCCCCGTTAACGCCACCGAAGACAGACCACCCAAAGACACAATGGCCGCTCCAGCAATCAGCACGATCACCGGCACAAGGACTTTCGTCACAGGGTTGCGTTGTGCTATCAACACCGCAACACACGACGCAAGCCCCAATAGCGTCGTCGAAACATCCCAATCCGAAAAATGCTGAAAATACTCGACAAGGCGATGTAGTTTGCTTCCCTCATGCAAGGGGTATCCAACAAGATCGCCGAACTCTCCGATGATGATCAAACACGCAATCCCCAACACATAGCCTGTCAACACGGCGTTAGAGATGAATTTAACGATTTTCCCGAGGCGCAGAAGCCCCAACGTGAGCATGATTACACCGACCATGAAGGACAGCGTGAACAGAGCCGACGGGATAAGAGATGTTTCGATGCCGCTCGAACCAAGTATACTCTTAGTAGACACCGCAATGGCGCTCGTCAACGTACCGACCATCAGAACTGTACCCGTTCCCAACGACGACACAATGGTAGCGACCATACAAGAGTAGAGACCATAAATAGGGTCAACCCCAGCCAGTTTAGCAAAAGCCAAACCGCTAGGCACCCCAAACAGAGCCGTGCCGAGACCCGCTACGGCATCCGAACCCAGGGCGCGTCCGCTATCAAGTACAGTGTGCGTTGATTTAGAAGCCATGTGCCGTCTCATTTAAGAATAGGATCAGACAAACCCCCTTCTTAGCAGAAGGAGCTTTTTGTGTACTAATGTATATGGCGTCTCACGACATCCACTGCCGTATCAAGACCATTAAGCATGTGTCGCTTCGGCGCTTGCTTGGCTCTTTCTAGAAAACTGTCCACTACCTTCGGCGTGAGCATCTTCAATGAACAGACCTCTCCGCCACCTTCGTACCATGCTGCCCAGCCATTGATATCCTGCTCCTGCTGTCCTAGCTCGGGAATCATAAGGACGCGTTTTCCAAAGTAGCGCGCCTCCCCTGGCGCCTGATTTCCAGCGTTCACGATAACTGCTCGACAACGAGATAGATCGTAGATGAATCCTTCGCTTGAAATTGGACATGCTTGAAATGGCGCTTCCTTAGGCGTAGAAAAGCCATACGCCTTAACGGGACATTTGAGGTGCCTTAAAGCCCTCACAAGTTCACCAGCCATCTTTTGCTTGCCATACACGAGAACAAATCCATCGTCTTTAGGCTCATGGCCCCGAAAACTATCTCGGAAGAACACATTAGTGACTGTAGTATCAGGAGTATGAACGGACAGCGTCCGATGCTGGAACGAAGAAATGATCGTATGATCAACTGGTGGGACCCAAAAATTAACCACACATCCCGCCATCAGCCAGTGTAACCGTAGCCACACCGGCAGCCACGTTGGCGACGTACAGTGATTGAATTTGTGCTGCGTATCAATACTAACGACCGGAAGGCCTAAGCGCTTACCAGCACGGGGTAATGTTGGCTCAAAATCCGTCAACACCCCCACAGCATTAAGGTCGCGAAGTTGTGTGCCAAGAGCCTCCAAAGCAGGTGTCATAGTAGATAAAAACTTAACAGCCTTCCATAGCGACGCGACGACATCGACTCTCCCAGACCTGTCGACAACAAAACGCATGCCTTCGATGCGATGAAGGTGAGGATAGCCCGCCTTCTCCAAAAAGTCATAGCCCTGATCATAAGAAAAGAGATGCACCTCATAGTCGTCAGATAAACGTCGCGCCATCGACAAGGCCCGCACAGCATGCGCACGTCCCTCTCCCTGCAAGCCGTAGCAGATAACTGGGCGTGAAGACTTTAGATGCCCACAAGTTCCGTGCGTAGATACCCCAGAATAGCTAGTACCAGAATGGCGTACAAAGGCGTCTCCTATAGACCACATTGAAAACTCCTCCCCAGCAGACACAATGTAAGTCTTTATTTGGCTCTTCAACGCTTATCTGTCAACGCTAAGACCCGGATTGTTACCCAAATCTTGGCCAGGACCTAGCGAAAGTGCTCAGATACGAGTGTAGTGATGTGAATGAACTCTTAGCGCCTCTGCAGCTTAGCGCCCACACTTTTACCCATAAGTTTTGATTGCCAATAAAATCTCCATTAGACTGCTTCTCATTCACGAAACAATGAGAGAATTCCTATGACATCACAATGGGCTGAACGCGAAATGGAAGGTCTTAATACAGGAGATGCA
>JAJFMA010000197.1 GCA_021772415.1 Chlamydiota bacterium | reverse complement strand
TCAAGATTGCCCTAGGTCGAAACTTGAGACATTTCTATCACAAAATACAGTAGGTTGACGCATTAGATCGCCCAATCAACAGTTGATCATCCAAGAAGATCAACCTTTTCTTCTGAGACCCAGAAGGCCATTCAAGGATAGTCCCTCCCGGCAGGGCGGGGTGAAGCATAAAAAATTCCTGAGCCCTGTAAGGCCGACTCATGCCTCCAGAGCTATTTGTGAGCCATGATCCGGCCTTACAGGCCTCAGGGTGCTACCGCTCTCTACCCCACCCTCACGGGTGGCGACCCTTTCGGGCCTCATGAAAAACCTACGATGTCGAAATCCCCTCGGGATTTTTGACAGCTTCTACAGGGCTCAGCATGTATTTTGACTTTTACCCGGGCTACGCTCCATAAGCGCTAACCTATTCTCAGGCGCGTAGCGCCGACATATGCTTAGCCTGAGGCGTAGTCCTAGGTAGGTGTAAATAGGAAACCAAGTCTTGTGGGGATGACATATGAGTCGTATTTTGTGTTTCGGTGGAGATGTCGAGACGGACATAAACCCGGGCATAGAAACTGAAGATGTGGGCGACGTTGCCGCCGCCCAAAGGTCCTAGTACTGAATGCGTTTGTGTAGGACATCCCACGCGGAATCTAGGGCTTCTTGGGTTTCGATATCGTATAGCGTGATAGTGAGGCGATATTCCTCGAAATCGGTACGCCTATCGGAGCTTACAGCTTTGTTGAGGCGGACTTTCCCGAGAAACTGTGGTGCTGTGACCTGTCCTGCCGTAAGTCGTGTTGTCGCGCTGTACTTTTGGTCTTGACGCATGCGTGTCATCCAGTTGTCGAGATCTTCCTCGTCGCTGGTATCGCCCACAACGACAGAGAACCTTCCGTCGTTGATGGCGACGGATTCGATGACATCGCGCATAAGGTCTAGAGCGATGTACTCGTCGGTGCGGTTGTCGATGTCGGTGATGACAACACGAGGTTTAAGTCCGGGTTCCATCTGGTAGCCTGTTTTGCTGTACCAGCGATCCATCAGTGTGCTGGTGACGTTGCGCATTTGGATACGCATATCGCGGATACCGTAGTGCCAGTCCAGCTCGATGTTGTGGCAGTTACCAGGTGTTACGTCGGTGACACACGGGTATCGCCGGCCGCACATCGGGTGGCAGCTAGTGAGTGCTAGGCTAACAAGTGCTAGGGAGCTCAAAGCAAGGAATGGGTACTTCATCTTAGTCTCCAGGGTTGGCTAGATAACGTTGTGGTATGCAGACGTGGCAGACGCCAGGATGGGTATGAAAAATGTTGATGACGCAGAGGCTTCCAGCGGGAAGGTTCAAGTGCTGTACGGAGCACTCCGTGTCATAGTCGGTGTCGACCTCAAGGCAGTGCTGGCCTGCGGTGACGTCGTAGCGGGCAAGTTCCAAAGTGAGAGGTAGCGTCCCCCAAGAGCGGGTGTCGGCGCAGGTGGCGGAGTTGGCGACACACATAGCTAGGTCGGTGAACAGTCCGAGCTCAGGGCTGTGCTCATGGGCGGCAGCGACGACACCGCGTCGAGCCACGAGGCGCGCGGCGGCGCGAGCTGCAATCAATGGGATACGTTGGTCCAGCTCGCGGCATGCTGCCTCCCCCACATCATAGGCGAGGCCTGGGCGATGGCTTCTTTGGTTTAAGCTTACGCGGACGGGGTGCGGTCGACTCATTGGGTCGAAGGCAAGGACTGGGATGGGGATACCTCCAAAAGACGACATCGCCGGAGGAATTCCTTGGGCGTCGAGGAAGATCTCGAGTGCCATCGCGCAGATGACGCTGTCGTCGACGGTAGAGGTGACTTTATAGGGGGCATTGCCGTTGTGGGTGACAATGAGTACCGTAGCAGTGTCGTGGGAAAGTTCGTTCGGTGGGTCGGGTAGCTCCGGAGCCAGATCTAAGGCCTGGTTAAAGAGAATCGAGGCATTGCTGACGTCTCCTCGTGCCTGCAGCATAGAGGCAAGAAGGTATTTTGCTAGAGGGTTGTCACAGAACGCGATGTGCTGTGTGAGTGCATTACATCCTAGGCTCGCTCGCAGGCGTTGCTGTAGTTCTTCGGCTTGCCGCAAAATAGCTTCTGCGTTGTGAAGGTCGCCTTCATGTAGAAGCGCTAAAGCAAGGTAAACACGGGCGAGCACCTGCTCGTAGTAATCGCCAGCGTAAACGCCAAAGTCGTCTTGAAATAGTGTCTGACACAGCTGCTCAGGAAGAGAGATTTGATTGAAGCGGTCCATGGCTTCGATAGCACAGCGATAGTCGCTAGTGGCTCCTTCGGCGTCTTCCCCGACAAAGCGCAGCGTCCCGCGGTCAAGGAGCATCCACGTGGCATTGGGGGAATGAAGGTAGTTGCCACGAGGCATCTCGCGGCACATAGCTACATCGAGTGTTTGCTCGGCCTCGTACAAATGCCCGGTCTGGTAGCAGCAGAGACTTTGAGCTCTATGGACTCCGTGCGAGGGACCACAGCTCGTAAGTATAGTCGCAGTGAAAATGAGGGCTAGGGCGGGGCTGTATAGATAGTGAAACATAGGAAATCCTCTCCAAGGCGCTCACTTATAAAGTGTTGTGAGTATTTACGCCCAGAAGAAAAAATACGTAAATGAGAAAATACGGCGACTCCTTGATTTAAGGCCCGAAGGGCTGCAACCTGTATAACTTGGGGCGCAGCCCTTGTCCTTACCCAAAAAATGTAAAGAAATATTCGAATTCAGGTTCTTTTTCTCAATCACACGCAGTGAGTTCCATCATGAGGCCCGAAGGGCCAGCTTATGATAGCCCCACCCGGGAGGGTGGGGTAACGCAAAAAAGGCGTCCTGAGCCCTCTCCGGGCGGCTTGTGGCCCCAGCGGATTAAACCGACGCAGAGCGTTTTATCCAATGCCATGAGTAATGCGAAGCACGTTCTTCTCTGGATCCATGAGTCGTGGCCACAAATCGCCCCTTCGAGAGTGTAAAGAAATAGAGGAGTAAACCTGACACGCTTATTAACTCACTAATGCTTAGAGGGATAGATTCTCTATAGCGCGAGCGAAGCGAGGGCCATGGAGTGCGTGCGCTTTGCGCCGCCTTTTAGCGTCTACACGTATCTCACAGGCCTATTTTAGTGTTCGTGACTCCATATTAGGAGATGCGAACGATTCCAAAGGGCTTTCTGCCGTGCAACATCGCCAGAATAGCCATCGACAAATACTTCTGAAGGTACTTTTCACATCTACGAACTCCACAAAGGCGGCGCAAAGCGCACGCACTCCATGGCTCTCGCTTCGCTCGCGCTATTTGTGCACGTCTCTAATTATTAAAGACTTATGTATATAACGCAAAGTTGCGCCCATTACTTGACACTCTCTTCGGGCCTATAGAAAAGGTGACATTGCATTTCCTTGCACTCTCTGCAGGACTCAGAGCTGTTTTGCTACAACACACCCTTCTGTGCGTGGGCGTCTGCTTCAGGCTCGTAGACGGGACGCACTTCGAAGCCAGCGTGCCGGATAGCGAAGATTGCCTTTAGAATGGGATCCCACTGCGCTTCACGGTCGATCTTCATGAGCACTTGGGTCTTTTGCTTATCTTGGGGCAGCACACCGCGCTCATATTGCTTGGCAAGCTCCTCATAGATCTCTTCAGGTGACGTCATGGCATGATCGCGGATTTCGGTAACCCACTTGTAGCTGCCTTCGGAAGTGACACTGATATTGATGATTTTGGTGTCGTTATCACCACTAACAACCGAAGCTGAGGTGTCGGGGCGCAGCTCCACAAGGTCGATGTCGGTATCTCGTGTCGTGATACGTGTCACCGCCAGGCAGGCGAAAAACATCAGCATCAAAAACAGAAAATCAATCATCGGGGCGAGATTTATAGTGCTCTGACCGAGGACGTCCTCTTCTGGCACAAAGCTCATGGTGGACTCTCCGTGTTTAGGCTTCAGCCTCGTCTTCTTCGACCAGATTTACTAGCGACAGCGCCTCGTTCTCGACGGTATCGAGAAGTCTGAGTACGCGAAATTTTAGCGATGTACAGCATACCATAGCCATGATTGCTACTATCAATCCTGCGACAGTGGTGCCTACTGCAACCCCGAGGCCATCGAAGATAGCCGCGAGACTTTCCGAGGAGTGCCCCGAGTCATAGAAGGCAAAAAACAGACCTAACACGGTCCCTAAAAGACCGAGCATCGGTGCCACAACGGCGACTTCGTTGAGTAGCGAGATGCGTTGCCACAAAGAGTTGGCGCGGCGGCGTCCTTCGGACTGTACAACGCCCAACATCACCTGTGGGCCATGCTTACGGGCGGCAATACCGCTGGCTAAAATACTTGAGCAGAAGTTGTCGTTTTCATGACACAGTGCAAGCGCACTCTCGAACTGCTTCTCTGCGATGAGCTGTCGGACTGAATGTGTGAATTCACGGGGCATCATATCATCCAAGCGGAGAGTCAGCAGGCTATAGGCCCACAGGCTCAATGCGCCTATAGACAAGGCTAGCAGGATAGAATAAATGACTGGGCTTGCTTGAAAGACTTTACCCAGCTCGAAGTGTGACACCTCGGGCTGTGACGCAGCAAAGGCGTCCACTTCGGCAGCCAGTCCGTGCCATGTTCCAAGGGTACATGCGACTACAATCAAAAGACCTAGGGATTTCCCACGCATCGTTAAACCGCTCTAAAAAAATGTTGGTAGTCCCACCATAGCAGGACACATTCAGGGGTTCAAGGAATAACGAGAACTAAGCCAACTTTGAGTCTGTTGTGATCCGTGAGGATGGCTTGGTTGGTTTCGTAGATTTTATGCCACTTCTGTGCGGAGCCATAGTAGTGGCGGGAAATCCCCGAAAGCGTGTCGCCTTTTTTAACGACGTGGTAGCGCTTTTCAGCGTTGGCAGCAGAGGCTATTGCTGGCTGCTCCGATGCTGACGCCACTAAGGCATCGATCTCAGATGTGGGGCTTCCGTCCTTAGCTCTATCTGCAACAGCCTGGAGAAGTTTGCCGTACTGGCTCTTCGTTGCATCGAGCTCTGAAGCCAACTCTATGCGGGCATTGTCCATGCGTCTAAGGGCTTCTTTGTGGCTCTTAAGTGCAGCACGCAGCTCTCTGAAGGTGAGCTCCTGAGAGCTGAATTTCCTTTCGTCGTCGGTGATACGGTCTTGTAGGCGAGCATTGTCACGGAGGACACCTTCGTAGCGACGAGAGAGTTCATGGTAGGTGGTGTCGGCTTTAACAAGGCTCTGCTCGCTCTTGCGCCAGGAGTCCTCGCGCTCGGAGTAGCGTTGCTGTAAGTTCCCGTATTGATCTTTGAGCGCTGAGTGCTCTTGTAGAAGAGACTCGTATACAGGGCGGATGTCAGCACCTTCGCCAAGCGCAGCCATTGCTGTGTCGGTCTCGGCAGAGCGGCGCTGCTGGGAGTCAAGCTCGACCTGCAGGTAGGCGATGACATCGTCGCGCTCTTGTATGAGTTCAGCGAGCTTAACTTCGCGGTTATGTGCTGTGGCAAGTTCGCTGTTCTGCTCCATGAGCTGGCGCTCTAATTCTTGACGGAGGGAGTGCGCCTCTTCCAATTCTTCAGCAAGGGCTGGGGCAGGTTCTGTATAGGAGGTGGATAGGGGTTCACTAGAAGCAAAATCCAAGGGAACCGAAGGTTGCGCGTAGTCTGAGGCGTCCGAAGGCTCATCGTCCCACGAAACAGATTCGGCGTAATCTTCCTGCATCCCTTTCGGTGGCGCAGTGACGTCGGCGATGTCAATTCCACCTTCGGGATAGGTTTCAAAATCGGTACGCAGCAGCGTATAGAGAGCAAATGTCACCAACAGCGCTGAGCTAGCGATACTGACGATCATAGCGCGATTGCGTGACGGTAGCTTTATTGGAGATTTCCCTGCAGCGGGAGAGGTTTGCTTAGTCTCTTCTGGGCTGTTACTGGGGTGTTCTGTCATAGAGTTACCTTAAGATCTCTTGCTGTTGAAGGCTTTACATCAAAGGCCTTCCTCGCGGAGCCTTTTGACGACTTATCGAGATAATGGCCTTCAGCCATTATAAACGTCAACGTAAAATAGGGAGGAATCCTTGGGACAAGACATCTGTACTGTCTATATTAGAATTTACTTGATCACTCAGACGCCTGTGGCATAATGCGGTAGAGCTTATCTTCCTCCAAGCATAGGACCATCGCATTTATGTCCGAACACGACTTTACCAATCGACTCATTCATGAGAAATCGCCCTATCTTCAGCAACATGCGCATAATCCCGTCGATTGGTACCCCTGGTGCGACGAAGCCTTTGAACAGGCACGCAGCAGCAATAAACCCATCTTCCTATCTATAGGCTATGCCACCTGCCACTGGTGTCATGTGATGGAGCGCGAGTCCTTTGAAAACGAAGACATTGCACGCCACATGAATGACGTCTTCGTCAATATCAAAGTCGACCGCGAAGAGCTACCCGAAGTCGATGCCTTATATATGGAATTCGCACAGAGTATGATGTCGGGAGCCGCGGGATGGCCCCTAAACCTTGTGCTGACCCCCCAGCTTAAGCCTTTTTTTGCTGCGACCTACCTCCCTCCCGATAGCTCACAGGGGCTCATGGGTGTGCGTAACCTCACTGAACGTATTAGCGAAGTATGGTCTGGCGAAGAGCGTGAACGCGTGATTGAGCAAGCTACAAAAATCGTCGAGGTATTTGCCGAAAGTGTTCATACCGTCGGAGACCAGCTGCCAGGGCGTCATCAGGTAAGTAAGTGTGGGGAGCTCTTTTTTAAGATGGCCGACCCCACCTACGGGGGGATGAAGGGATCTCCAAAGTTTCCTATCGGCTACCAAGCTAATTTTCTTCTTGCCCACTGTATGCGCTCGAGAGATCCTCGCGCTCTATTTCTCGTGGAAAGAACTCTGTCTATGATGCAGCGTGGAGGTATCTACGACCACTTGGGAGGTGGCTTCTCCCGCTATAGCGTCGATGAAAAATGGCTTGTGCCTCATTTCGAAAAAATGCTCTATGACAATGCACTCCTTGCGCATGCCTACTTGCAGATGTGGCAAGTGTCTCAAAATCAGCTTTTTAAGGAAGTCTCAACCGGGGTTCTCGACTACGTTCTTCGCGATATGACCCATGCTGAAGGAGGCTTCTTCTCTGCTGAAGACGCCGATACCGAGGGGAAAGAGGGGCTTTTTTATACGTGGACGCTCGAGGAAGTGAATAACATCCTGGGGCCTAAACATGGCGATTTGTTTGCCCAGTATTATGACGTTACGCAGACTGGAAATTTTGAAGGGCGTAACATTCTAAATATCAAACATGAAACTAAGGACTTCGCCGCAGCACACAACTGCGATGTCCAAGAGCTACAGGATATTCTAAAGGGGCAGCGTGAAACGCTGTGGCAGGCCCGTGAACGTCGGGAGCATCCTCTTAAAGATGACAAGATCCTAAGTTCTTGGAACGGCCTCATGATCCATACCCTTGTCGATGCAGGTGTTGCGTTCAATGCAATGGAGTACCTTAATGCCGCTCAGCGTGCAGCACGATTTATAAAGATGCACTTCTGGCGCGATGGTATCCTCATGCGGCGCTGGCGCGACGGAGATGTCCAGTATCCCGGTGGATTGGATGAGTATGCCTTCCTCATTCGTGGGTGTATCAGCCTGTTCGAAGCTGATCTCGGAGTCGAATGGCTGACCTGGGCCCAAGAAATGTGCGAAATTTTATCTCGTGACTATAAAGCTGACGGCGGTGCGTTCTACCAGGCTGATGGGTCCGATTCCAGCCTTATTCTCCGTAAAGTCCAGTACTCCGATGGCGCAGAGCCGTCGGGTAATGCGGTTCATTGTGAGAACCTCATGCGTCTATATCAGCTTAGCCAAAATCGGAAATATCTTGAGCAAGCTGAAGACATCTTTCGCGCTGTCAAACGTTACATCGACAGCTATAGTCCAGGCTACACCTATCACTTACTGAACCTTCACCGCTATTATGATGAGAAAGCTCCACTGTTTGTCGTCGCACTTAATCGCGATGGAGAGTGGGCTGATGAGATCAAAAAGCTGATCTATGAACGCTATATTCCTTTTAAGGCAGTGGTGTTTAGGCGTCCCGATGACGAAGCTCTAGTTCAGGCGCTCCCGTATTCCGAGCCCCATATTGCTATTGATGGTAAGACCACAGTCTATATTTGCTATCATGGTGTATGTCAAGAACCTCTCAATAACCTCAAACAGATCACGGAAGCCGTGAGCAACTGTTAGGAAAGGGGCGTCATGCGTCTTGGTTTATTGCAGTATGACATTGGAGATGACCCCACAATAGCTCTGGGGAAGGTAGAAGGAAGGATTCGCGAGCAGCAGGATCCGTGTGTTGACCTGTGGGTGCTCCCAGAGATGTGTCTGACAGGGTTTACGGAGTCGATCAGCGGCATGGTGACACCGGACGATGGCTCCGATTTGCGGCGGCTACAGGGTGTATGTGCTGATTCACACACCCAAATTGCGGGTAGCTTTTGTGTGCACGAAAATGGCAACTACTACAATAGGCTTCTCGTACTAGGGTCTCAGGGGGTTTTGACGCAATACGATAAGCGAAAGCTCTTTACTTTGTGGAATGAGCAAGATACCTTCACAGCAGGGACTCAAGCAACTGTAGAGTCATTCAGAGATGTGAAAATGGCCTTCCAGGTATGCTTCGATCTGCGTTTCCCTGAGCTGTTTCGCGAAGTTGTCGGCGCTCACTGCTACGTCGTCGTCGCTAATTGGCCTGCAAGCCGTCGTGAGCACTGGCTCACTCTTTTGCGGGCTCGCGCTATTGAAAACCAAGCCTATGTTGTCGGCGTTAATAGGATTGGCAAAGCTCTAGGCATAGAGTTCTGTGGCGATAGCGTGGCTTTCGACTACCGCGGACGCCAACTGGCGAATCTCGAAGACAGGGAAGACTCTGCATATATCGATATAGACATCCCCGCGCTAATGCGCCATCGCAGAAAATTCCCCTTCCTCCCCAGCGCATAAGAGGAAATGGCGATCACCATGTTTTTTCTCTCGCGTCTTGGGATCTTTCCGTCTTGGCGTTTCCGTCGCGCGCGTGCCGAACCGTTTTGCCTGTGGCTTGTTTGGTACTGAGGCCCGAAGGGCCAGCTTATGATAGCCCCACCCGTGAGGGTGGGGTACAATTCGGTAATTTTTAAAGGCCTGTAGAGAGTGTTAAAAAATAGGGCCGCAAGGCTCCTTTTTGAGGCCCGAAGGGCTGGCAAAGCTGCATAGCCTGGGGCGTAGCCCCAGGTAGGCAAATCAATCACCGGGGCGCTGTAAGCGCGACACATGTCGTGTGTTAATGTATCGCCCCTACGAGAGTGTAAAGAAATTGGTGGTGGTGATGAAATGACCATTAGCCCACATGAGCTCGCACATTTTCCGGCGGCCTGAAAGGCCAGCAACCTGCATAGCCCAGGGCAGCGCCCTGGGAAAGTTCAAAATACACTCTGAGCGCTGTAAGTGCGACACATGCATGCGAAACATGTGTCGCACTTACAGCGCTCAAAAGCTTAATTAGCCTACCTGGGGCTACGCCCCAGGCTATACAGGTTGTCAGCCCTGCGGGCCTCAGGACGGATTTCTTTTTGAGATAAGTCCATTGCTGCGAAGCCTACCCCGTCCATTTCTTTACGCCCTCGTAAGGCCGGTTCATGACTCACAGACACTCATGAACAGCTTGTGGAGCCATGAGTCCGCCCCTCCGGGCCTCATGAGAACATAGAGGTGTCGTAACTGTAGTGACTTGTTGACTGTGGAGGGTTCTAGTTCTTTTTTAGCGGCTGGTGCCCTCTCCTCTCCTTCTCTCTCCTCCGTCGGAGCGGACGTAGATTCACGTACTTTCCTCTTAGGAGTCTGCTCTTGTTGGAAATGGTCTCCTTGCGTATGATGCGCCTTCGCTGGAGACCCCTTACAGTCAAGGCCATGGAGAGG
>JAJFMA010000196.1 GCA_021772415.1 Chlamydiota bacterium | reverse complement strand
TAGAGCTTTCCAAGAACATGGGAGGCATCGAGGTGTAGCAAAACTCCGCGCTCGCGGCACAGATCTGCGATTTCCGCGATGGGGTTGACAACGCCTGTGAGGCCATTAGCCCACGACAGTGAAACCATCACTGTGCGTGGTGTGAGAACATCCGCAACTGCTTCAGCAGTCACGTAGCCACCGCTGCTCACTTGCGCCATCTTACCGACACATCCGAGCTGCTCGAGGTGTCCTACAGCCAGTATCGCCGGCGCTTCGTCCGTCGCTGCTGTGACAAAGTGGTTACGCCCCGTTGGCCGCGTGACATCGTTGTACACGGAACGAATCACGTGATTGATCGCTTCTGCCGACGATGAGGTGAAGACAAAGCTATCCTTGTCCGAGGCGTCCAGCAGTGCATAGATGGCTTTATATGCGTCTTCTAGAGCCGGAATAAGCCTCTGCCCCATAGCGTGGGGCGAGGTAGGGCTACCCCAGTACTCAGAGAGGTAGGGTAGCATCTTGCCAATCGCTTGGTCAGAAGGTCGCGAAGCTGTAGCGTTGTCCAGATAGACGGACTGTATGGTCATATGTTAATGCTGCGAAATAGGTGTTGAAGCGGGCTCATCCCGTGAGAAGTGCCCGGCGTCATAGTTATAGATAATAGGCTTACCCGTTGGAATCTCCAGTTTGAGCACTTGCTCCTTATCGAGACTATCCAAATACATAATGATAGAACGCAGAGAGTTGCCATGCGCGGAAATCAGCACATTTTGTCCCTCTTTAAGAAGAGGTAGCACCTGATTTTTGAAGTAAGGGATAGAACGTGCCGCAGTCATCTCCAGGCTTTCGCCATTTGGGGGTGGCTCGTCGTAGCTGCGACGCCACCGGTGCACTTGGTCGGCGCCGTATTTCTCGGCAGTCTCTTTTTTATTGAGGCCTTGCAAGTCGCCATACATCCTTTCGTTGAGCTCAGACGTATAGACAACAGGGATAGTGTTCGCTTTAGACGCCTCACTATGGATCTTTCCCCACTCATCTAGACGCCCACCGTCTGGGTGTAAAATCACCGGAACTTTACCCGAAGAGTGACGTGTCATCGCTAGCATCGCCGTCATCTGTGCTCGGATTAACGACGTCGTTACGATCACCCCTATGGGCAGCTCACTAATAACATCGCCAGCCTCAAAAGCCTCTTCTATCCCCTTAGTGGACAAGGGCACATCGACCCAGCCTGTAAACAGATTAGCTTTATTCCATTCCGACTCACCATGGCGCAGAAGAACCAACTTACTCATTATTCCGACTCCGTTTAGCTTCAAAGGATATCGTATATGAACCAATTTGACAAACCTCGTCTAAATCACCGTGTCACTACCTCTTCTTCCCCTGCCCGGCTAATTCCCCTGCCCGGTTCTTTTCTTCTCCCCCTGCCCGTGTGCGTGCCCGTGTGCGTGCCCGACTTTCTCTTCTCCCCCTGCACGAATTCCAAATTCGAAAAACCATGGAGGACATGGAGGGAAAACCATGGAGGCCATGAAGGGGCTAGCAGTTCACAGAGTGACTTCTATCAAACTCAAATTAAGAGGTAACCTGTGCTCGGCAGAAACCCTTACTACTTCTACTTCTGCCCCTGCCCGTGTGCGTGCCCGTGTGCGTGCCCGACTTTCTCTTCTCCCCCTGCACGAATTCCGAATTCGAAACACCTAAGGTCTGATAGTACACAAATCACACGAATCGCAAGGTCTAGCCCCTTTCACGGCCCTTTTCATAGGCATTCTCTAGGGAGCGTTCGACAAAATTCGTTAATTAGTTTATGCTCAGTAGTTTCTGCGAGAACCCTGGGGGAGCAGTATGGCAAAGCAAAGGCTGAGTAAAGCCCTAGCCGAAGCGGGCGTCGCGTCGCGGCGTGCAAGCGAAGAGTTAATCTTTGCTGGAAAGGTATCCGTCAACGGGGAAATAGTAAAAATTCCACAAACACCAGTGGATCTTTCCAAGGACCGTATCAAAGTCGATGGCGAGGAAATTACGGGTGCTGAATCCAAGGTCTACTATGTTCTCAATAAACCTCCAGGCTTCATCTGCTCACAAGAGCGTCGTCACACTGAAAAGCTCGTTCTCGATCTCATTAACGACAGAAGTCACCGCCTATTTACTCTAGGGCGCTTAGACAAGGAAACTTCTGGTCTCATCATAGCTACAAACGATGGAGAGTGGGCTCAGTCAATCATCCACCCTTCAGCAGCTATAGAGAAAGAATACCTTGCTAAAACCGACGCTCATCTCGATGACAAACAGCTCAAGGCTATCTCGGAAGGGACTCTTGTCGAAGGCATACACGTACGTCCCAAGCGTGTGGTTAAAGTGCGTAAGGGTACGGTCAAAATCACGGTTCTTGAAGGCAAAAAGCATGAGGTGCGCCTGTTGCTAAAAGCTGCAGGCCTTAAAGTTCTCGATCTCAAGCGCATTCGCATCGGAGGTCTTGTTTTAGGGAAGCTACCTCTTGGAGCCTACCGTCAACTTAGCTCAGACGAACGTGATCGAATTTTCCACAACGGTTAAGCGATGTCACAGGATGAATTGACAGATACCGTCGATCCAAATATCGACGCTAAAAGCATCATCGAAGACCTACGCCACGCCATCGACAATCTAAGCCAGTTTGCCTTGCTTAACGGCGAGGAACCTGTGGCGCACGCTTATCACCTAGATGTGAAGGAGGGACAGATTGTCCCCAACGCCTCGATATCGGCACGGCGCATTATGGGAATCGCACGTTGTTTTATTTCGGCACAGTTTTCCGATAGTGCTCGTCAGGCACAGCAATCACACCGCGATCAGCTCGAAACAGAAGTTCTCAAAGCCGTAGACTTTTTGAAAAAGCACTACCCCATACTGGATCGTCTTAAGCAGGGCGACGCCGCGGAGCAGAAGCTTGCTGATGCGGCTCTCACTGCTATTGATTCCTTCAACCAGGTGATGCAAACATCAAACAGGTCGTCGCCGGGCCTGCGCCACCGTTTTGTGAGTTTTCTCCTTCGTAATAGTGGCCTTGGCTTCAAAGCTCTTTCTACCCACGCCTCTATCGATTTGCCAGCTATTCACCATGTCCAGTGCTGGTCTCCAGCCACCCACGACAAGCCGATGCCCTTATCCAAAACATGTGTGACTGCTCAACCCCTGAAGATCCCAACGTTTCACGCTTTAATCAACCAAAACGCACACACCGGGCATATCCCTACACGAAAGGAAAGCGACGCCTTCCGTGTAAAGGGAATCACACTTATCCGTAACTACGGGTTCCCTTCGACATCTCTTACTGAGGCTTTGGAAGCTGTACGTCACAGCCCTATTGAGAGTATTGCGCTCGAAACTGTGGAAAGCGACAAGAACGGCTGTGCGTCAGTTATTACCTTTAGGCAGACTTTGGAACCCTTTCCAGGGGAAATTTTTATCCTTGAAGGTTCCTTTCGCCGCGATGCCCAAAATCATGTTCCTAGCGTTCCGATACCTAAGAGCTTTAAGCTCGTATCTAAGTCCACACAAACGGGATTTCCCTCACCTTTTCAACACAATGCTTGGGCCCTATCAGATCGTTTGATACCACCATTACCAAACGCCTTCCACGCACTTCCACGATTTGGGCAGCTCTATCAGCGAAAGAAGCAAATCGCTCGAGGCTTGCTCCCACAAGGCGCATTGTTAAAGAAAGCCAAGCACCTGGTGGCGGCAAGAAAAGAGATTTTTGCCAACAATGCCATCTTCTTTCTCGAGAGGCATGAGCGGTTACTAACGCTACTTGCTCCTACAGACAAGAGAGGTGATATCAAACGGCTATTCAGGGAACTGTCGAAGCTGCCGCTTGCAGATACGTTCGCTCAGTTGAGGGATCTATACCGCGAGCTCATGCGGCGCTGCGTGCACGTCCCTTATGACGTCGTACAAGATTCATGGCTTGGGCTACATAAAGACGTAAAGCTGTGTGAGCTCGACACAGAACAACGCCTGATGACTTGCATTGGTCTCTATATGAGGGCAATGCAGGATAGTGGCAATGATCCCAGCACTCAAAAATTTCTATGCCCTGAAGTCCGCGACATCGTAGAGGCGCTCTGCCCGCGAATGGCTCCAGCATGTTGTGCCATCGTTCTCCAGCATATGTCTGAGAAGATCGGTTTTGAACCTCCGCCCCTTGAAGAGCTTGCACTGAAGCTCCAGCTCGTCCTCTACCATCAGCTAATGATTTTCCAGAAGCTGTGGGAAGGTCCAGAGACGGGAGATTTCGACGAAAAGGCGCTGGAAGAAAGTATCTTGAACAGTCTCGATCTTGAGATAGAATGCCTAGAATCGGACAGCCCAAAAAGTGTTTTATTCGAAGAGGCTGCGATCGTCGACGAGCTTGCAAGCTACTACAGGCGTGGTGGGATACTCTAGCGCCTTCATGAGGCCCGAAGGGCTGTAACGAAATAGGCGCAAGACTCCTTTTTGAGGCCCGAAGGGCTGGCAACCTGTATAGCCTGGGGTGCAGCCCCAGGTAGGCAAATCAATCACCGGAGCGCTGTAGGTGCGACACATGTTTCGTGTTAATGTGTCGCCCCTACAGGGCTCAGAACCTATTTTGGACTTACCCAGGGCTGCGCCCTGGGCTATACAGGTTACAGCCCTTCGGGCCTAAAAAAAGGTAACGTTGCATTTCTTTACACTCTCCTGGGGCGGCTTATGGCCCAGGGGATTACGGCGATACAAAGCGCTTCACCCAAAGCGATGGGAGAAAGAAGTCGTTTTCTTCTCTGGATTCATGAGTCGGGGCCACAAGTCGCCCCGAGAGGGCTCAGGGTGACTATATGTCGCACCCCACCCTCCCGGGTGGGGCTATCATAAGACGGCCCGTTGGGCCTTAAAACCAATACTGCTAATTTAGTTAGGGCGCTTGCATTCATTACTTAAACATAAAATTCACACAAAGTGGGTGACGACAAGGGCTACGCCCCAGGCTATACAGATTTCAGCCCTTCGGGCCTCATGATGGAGTTTACTGACACGACGTTACTTGCCAGCGAAAGCTCTGGGGAGTGCCTCTGTGATGTCGGAAGCAACCATACAATACGACGTTTTCGCTTCGGCAGCATACTCTCCGGCCTTGGCATGCAAATACACTCCTAGAAGTGCAGCGCTATGTGGCGCAAGGCCTTGAGCCATACAAGCCGCTATCAGCCCTGTGAGGACATCACCACTTCCCGCCGTCGCCATCCCTGGATCTCCACAGGCGTTGATACACTTAGGTCGCCCTGGGTGCAGAACACAGGTGGGCCCTCCTTTGAGGACCAGAGTGACATTATGTTCCTCCACATACCGTTGACACTGCTCCAAAAAATCGTGGGTAAGATCTGGACGGTCGTCAAGGTGAAGAAGACGCCCCATCTCTCCATAGTGCGGTGTTATGACGCTATAGGCAGGAGGAAGTACATGGCTATGAGCGAGGTGATAGAGAGCGTCGGCATCCAAAACACAAGGCACTTTAAGCTTAGGTAGGAGCACCTCAAGAAGGGCTTTAGCTAACGTAGAACGTCCTATACCTGGTCCAATGAAGCAGGCCCTACCGGCACTTAGTGACTCAGCTATTGATGAGATACTCTGCACGGAATAAGGCACGCGAATGATCTCTGGTGGGCACGCTGCCAGCTCCGCTTGCATCCCGTCGGGATGCATCAGTCGCACAATGCCGGCTCCACTTTTTATGGCGGCGGTGATGGATAGAATGGCGGCTCCTGGCATGCCAGGGGAACCTGCTAGCCCAACAACGAGACCTGCTTGGTATTTGTGTCTATTGCGTCGTACTGGCGGAAGAAGCTCCCTTAAGTCGGACTCTTGCGGCATCTCTAAGTCAGACTCCGCTTGATCGATGAACTCCTGATCCAGTCCAAAATTCACATAGCGCAGACGCCCAACATAGTTCCATCCATCTTGTACAAAGAACCCTAGCTTAGGGAGTCCAAGATAGATCGTTTCAGTAGCAACAATGACTTCACCTTCAGCATGTCCTGTGGCTCCATCGAGCCCGGAAGGAATATCAATAGCGATGATAGGTAACTTAGATGCGTTAGCACTACGAATAAGTGCGCCGTAGGGATTGCGTGCAACGCCGTGAAATCCCGTTCCAAACAATCCATCAATGATGACAGCATCCTTTGGAAATGGAGATGATTTACGGGGCTTAAACTCCTCAACGTTCCCTCGTTTCGCTATAAACCTGTCGTGGTTCTTGCGACAGAGCTGACTGCTCTCAGCAATATCCTTAACCTGAATAGCTGTCACCCGGTATCCCTGCTCAAGGAGATAGCGGCCCGCGACATAGGCATCACCGGAGTTATTACCTTTGCCACAAAGAAGAACGACCTCTTTAGCGCAAGCGCTTCTAGATACGAAAGCATCGACACGGCTTGCAATTCCTTTGCCGGCCTCTTCCATGAAATCTGCTTCAGAAGCACCGGCGGAATAGGCTAGAGACTCGATGCGCGCCATCTCTTGCGGTGTGACAACTTTCACAGGTGCTCCTCCTTGATGCTACGCTTCATCAGGACGGCTGCGGAGTTTTCGGGTTTGAGCTCCCCGGTAATGATGTCTACAACGTTGTTGGTAATAGGTAGTGGGATGCCTGTCTGTTCACCAAGTTGCAGAGCAGAAAAACAGGTGTAGGCTCCTTCTACCACCATCCCAATCTCTTCGCGCGCTTGCTCGATACTGCGCCCCTGAGCGATAAGGTGGCCAAAGCGGAAATTACGACTCATGAGCGAAGAGCAGGTAAGAAAGACGTCGCCCATACCGGCTAAACCATAAAAGGTTTCAGCGCGGCAACCCAAGGCTACGCCAAGTTTACGAATTTCATGAAGCCCACGTGTCATTAACGCCGCCTTAGCGCTGGTGCCAAATCCGAGGCCATCGGAGACGCCACATGCTATCGCGATACAATTCTTTAGGGCCCCACCAAATGCGACACCACGGATGTCGGCGTTGGGATAGACACGAAAGGTCTCACTAGCGAAGGTGTTGCAGATATTGAACATCACATCCTGCTCAAAAGCTGTCCCCACTACTGAAGTAGGCAGACCTTGGATCACTTCTTGAGCGTATCCTGGGCCACTAAGAGCTCCTATGAGATGGCGCTTGTCTTCCCCAAGTACTTCGATCGCGACTTCTGGAAGGATCAGGCCCGTTTCCTGCTCAATGCCTTTAGAGGTAATGACGATAGGGCAGTCGGGGCAGCCAAGAGCCTTCACCTGCTCAAACACTGGACGCATTCCACTTGATGTGATCGCCTCGACCAAAAACTCAGCGTGATCAAGAACGTCACCAAGGTCAGTGGTAAAGACAAGCTTTCCGGATAGCCCTTGCTTAGGTAGTTTAGGGTGCTCTCCACTTGCATTGAGCTGATCGGCAAACTCAGCCTTACGTGTCCAACAGTGAACAGAGAAACCCTTGGAGGCCAGCAGCGACGCAAGGCTAAAGCCCCAGGTGCCGGCCCCTAAAACGCCTATTTTCATTGATTACTCCACATACAAAGCTGCAAATATACTGTGTGCCGAAGCATTTTTCAATGCCAAGGATTCC
>JAJFMA010000195.1 GCA_021772415.1 Chlamydiota bacterium | reverse complement strand
TTCCTCTTCTTCTTCCCCTTCCTCTATTCCTGTTAAATCTTGAAGGAAGCATGGATAGAAAAAACCATGGCCTCCATGGTTTTCTTCCCGTTGCCCTACCTACTTTTCCTGGCCCACAACTACTACCGCACAACGGTATGGATGGCTTGCATCGCGTGCATCAGCTCCTCGAAGGCCTCCAAGCTCAGTGTTTGTGCTGCATCCGAAGCTGCTTTGTCGGGATCGGGGTGGATCTCCACCATGATCCCGTCGGCACCGGCGGCAACAGCAGCACATGCCATGGGCGCCACCATAGGCCGTCGCCCAGTGCCGTGGCTAGGATCTACGATCACTGGCAGATGGCTCAGCTCATGTAGAATCGGCACAGCGGCGACATCGAGAGTGTTACGTGTCAAAGGCTCGTAGGTGCGGATACCTCGCTCACACAAGATCACGCGCTCGTTGCCTCCGCTAAGGATGTACTCGGCAGCCATTAGCAGATCTTGGTATGTCGCTGCCATCCCGCGCTTTAGCAGTACAGGCACCTGAGTCTTCCCTAACGCTTTAAGCAGGCTAAAGTTTTGCATGTTACGTGCTCCTACCTGCGCGATATCGACGTACTCTTCCATCAGCGGTATCGCTTCGATATCCATTACCTCGGATACCGTCAGCAAGCCGTGGGCGTCGGCGGCCTCACGCATATACTTGAGCCCTTCTTCCCCAAGCCCCTGAAAGGCGTAAGGAGACGTCCGCGGCTTGAAAGCGCCACCACGCAGCATCTTTGCTCCGCAAGCGCCAAGTGTTTTGGCAACAGTGTGGATCTGCTCCTCGGACTCGATCGCACAGGGCCCTGCCATGACAGCGAGAGTATCCCCACCTATGGTTTCGCCCTTAATTTTGAAGCAGCTGCGCTCGCCGCGACACTGCAAACTTGCCAACTGGAACGCCTCCTTATTAGGTTCTATGTATGCGACACCTGGCAGCTGGGCAAACGCCTCCTGCTCGATGGCGTCGCCGCCCTGGGAGATCACTGTGACAGCTTGACGCCCTTTTTGGGTGTGGGAGTAGCTGCGCAGTCCCATCCATTCCAGCCTCTGCAGTAGGATGTCGACCTCGTTCTGAGAGATGCTAGGTTCTAGGATGAGATGCATGAGATGTCTCCTTCTTTAATAGACGACCGAGGATCTATTCTCTCGGCCATGGTTTGTAGTTGTTGGGGAGTTGCCCCCTCGGCTACCTTACGTACGAAGGCGCTACCCACGACGAAGCCGTCGCAGTGCTTTAAGACCTCGCGAGCAGAAGTACTGTCGGCGATGCCAAAGCCGGTAACGACCGGCAGGTCAGTCACAGCTTTGATTTCGGTCATCTTTGTGACGAAGTCGTCGGGAAGCCCCTGACGTTCTCCAGTTGTGCCTTTACGGCAGGCGTAATACAGGAAGCCGCGTCCGCACTGTTCAATTTTGGCGATACGTTCCTTGGGAGTGTTGGGGCAGACAAGCATAATAGGTGCGAGCTTGGCTCGTGCCATGGAGGATAGGTGCTCATCAGCGAACTCCGGAGGCAAGTCTACAACTAGAATTCCGTCGACTCCTGCTGTGGACGCATCTTGGAGAAATGCCTCGCCAGCCTGTAAGATTGGGTTGTAGTAAGTCATCAGAATAATGGGTGTCTCCAGCGATTGGCGCAGGCGTCGAACTGCCTCCAAAACCATCTGTGGCGTTGTCCCGTTTTCCAGAGCACGTGTTGCTGCCTGCTGGATCACGGGTCCGTCCCCCACAGGATCGGTAAAGGGAATCCCGATCTCCAGAACATTCACTCCTCCGGCCACAAGAGCCTTCGCTGCTTCTACTGTCACATCGATACCACCGTCCCCTGCGGTGAGGTAGCTAACGAATACTTTCTCGCTTTTAAACGCCTCTTCAATACGTTTCATGATCCCCTCCCGCTTTGATAAGCCGCCAAATGATTTAGGTCTTTGTCGCCGCGTCCCGATAAATTGACCAGTACAACGCTGTCGGGATCTAAGCTTGCCGCTACACGTGCGACATATGCTAGGGCGTGGCTTGACTCCAATGCCGGAATAATCCCTTCTGTGCGCGACAATAGCTTGAAGGCATCTAGAGCCTCATTGTCGGTGGCATACGAGTACTCAACGCGTCCGCTAGCGGCAAGAGCAGCATGCTCGGGTCCTACAGCGGGGTAGTCGAGACCTGCCGAAATCGAGTGTGTCGGTAGCACCTGTCCATGGGCATCTTGAAGTAACATACTCTTAAAGCCATGTAGGACCCCCGGAGAGCCTCCCTGCATGCGCGCTGCGTGCTTTGCGCTATCGATGCCCTGACCTGCGGCCTCGACGCCTACGATTTTTACATCGACGTCATCGAGAAAGGCTGCAAACATGCCAATGGCATTCGAGCCCCCTCCCACACAGGCGACAACGAGGTCGGGTAAAGTGCCTGTAGCGTCCAAAATCTGTCGGCGTGCTTCCTGTCCAATCACTGACTGGAAGTCGCGTACGATATCGGGAAATGGCGCAGGCCCTACAGCAGAACCAAGGACGTAGTGCGTAGTTTCAAACGACTGTGCCCACTCGCGCAGAGCTTCGTTGACCGCTTCTTTAAGTGTTGCCTGCCCCTGTGTTGCGGGGATGACGTTAGCACCGAGCAGCTCCATTCGTTGTACGTTGGGGCGTTGCCGCTGCATATCTACGGCGCCCATATGGACGTCGCACTGCAGGCCAAGACGCGCACAGGCAGCAGCAGTGGCGACTCCATGCTGGCCTGCACCGGTCTCTGCAATGACACGCTCCTTGCCCATGAACTTTGCCAGCAGACACTGTCCCAACGCGTTATTGAGCTTGTGTGCTCCCGTGTGAAGGAGATCTTCGCGTTTCAAGAAAATGCGGGGGCCTCCAATGGCTTTCGCAAAACGTGGCACTTCAGTGAGTGCTGTCTCACGACCTGCGTAGTGACGTAGTGTGGCATTGAGTTCAGCAGCAAATGTCGGATCACTGCATGT
>JAJFMA010000194.1 GCA_021772415.1 Chlamydiota bacterium | reverse complement strand
TTACACATCGCGGGATCTACTACTTCAGCTGGGATCTTTCCATCCCTAAAGTCGCATTTGAGGGCGTAGACATCTTCAAACAGCTGCCAAGCTCGCTGTAAATTTGCTTCTCCTACATCGCTACGCAGCTCGATGCTAGCTAGATCGTAATTAGCGCGCAGAATTCTATGTTCCAACTCTTCGCATTCGCGAAGGTTGGGCGCGTCACTAAGCTCATTAAACTGATCCTCAAACTCTTCCTGATCTCTAGCCCAAGCCTCTTCATAGCGCTCACGCATGGCTTCGAACTGCCCTTGCATCTGTTCGGCAAACTTTCGGGCCTCTATCGCTCGCTCCCAGCCAATCTTTTGAGCTCCACCCTGAAGGGATTTAGCGCGCCTGTAGATGTCCATAAGATCGCGAGTGGCGTAGTAGAGCTCCCCAGTACTGGCATAGCCCCCTGGAATGCTAACAGCTTCGAAACTATGCTGCGCTTTGGAAAGGTTACGCTCAAGATATGCGGGTGTCCAGGCCACTTGCTCATAGGCGAATGTTGCGCCAACACTCAGACCACGTTTAGTCTTTTCTGTGGTCCAATTCACAGCTTTGCAGCTGTGTCTAACAAGCCAGCGCAATGCAGCAGTTGTTTTATCTGTATCCGAGTTCACGGCAGGCACTTGCGGCACCTGAACTGGGTGAACCTGTGATAACGGCTCAACTGGCTTCTTTTCCCCCTGCACAACGACAGGGTCTTCCTCTTTCCAAACTCTTCTGTATAGCATCTCCATTGTAGAAATCGGATGCAGTTTATTATCGGTTCCCAGGCGACAATCGGTCCCACCCACTTGAACAACTTGATCATTCCCCGCAGGGGATGCAAAAAATAGCCTCTCCATGTGTCCCTCCTTATCTCTCCATGGCATGCATTAGGGAAAATATGATACCACAAAAAAACAGGAATAGCAATCGCAACTATTTACTACACAGCAACTTACAACTGGACCGCTAAGCCACAACCGAGTCTCCTTGGAGACGATGGAACTCCTTTTTAATTGCACGCAGCCTAAAAAATAGGTCCCCTTGGAAGTCTTCTTTGGTGAAGCCATGTTTCTGGAATGCCACGTACAACTCCTCAAGTCCGGTATCTAAACAAAACTCCGTTTTAAAGCCCGGAAGCAGCTCTTGCAAATGATCAAACTGAACACGATAGCTACGAGGATCCGAACCTACTTCACCCGTAAATACGATGTTGGCATCAGGAACAAGACTCTTCACTCTGTCGGCGATATCCTTCACCTGATAATTGTCGGCATTGCTACCAACATTCACCGCCTCACCACGCACACGGTCGGCGGGGGCTTCGAGGAAGGCTACTAGCGCTCTAGCGATATCTTTGCAATGAACAAGAGGACGCCAAGGGCTTCCGTCGCTCATGATACGAATATCCCCGAGGGCCAAAGCACACGCTAGCAAGTTGTTAGCCACAAGATCCAGGCGCAGCATAGGAGAGTGGCCATAAGCCGTTGCATTGCGAAGGCTGACCGGCACAAAATCGACGCCAGCCAGACTCAGGATAGCCCTTTCTGCGTCGACTTTAGAACGCGCATAAGCGGATACAGGGGCAAAATCAGCACTTTCATCCAAAGGTGCAGAACCCTTCTTTCCATATACTGAACAGCTACCCGCAAAGAGAAAGCGTTCGACACCCGCCTGTTTAGCTGTTTGTGCCAATCCAATCGAGCCATCACGATTCACGCTATAAGTGATCGACTCATCAAGATCCCCCATAGGATCGTTGGAAATAGCCGCCAAATGTATGACACAATCGTGACCGGCAAGGTCATGAATGTCTAAGTCTCGGATGTCCTTAGCCAGCTCTTTATCAACAGGAGTAAGTGTTTCCCACACGCAGTGATCGAAAAGACCAATGTCACAGCCTGTCACCTGGTGCCCCGCATCTTTGAGTAGTTTAACGAGATGTGCACCAATATAGCCGCGATGCCCGGTTACGAAGACTTTCATTTATGCTCTCCTCCTTCAAGAAGCTCAAATTCACTTTTTTCCGCCTTCAGAAAGGCATCCGAAGACCAATAGTAATCTTGACCACTCAAGACACGGCATACCCACGTTGGGAGAGAAGGCCCTAGCCGCCCAAGACGATACCCGAATAGACGGGCAACAACACTCAACCACGAGTAGGGCAATAGCGAGGGTTTCTCGTTCCAAAGATGTTTTTGAAGGGTGCTTACATAGTCGCGCCCGCGTTTTCCGTCACTCCCTCCAAACTCTAATATATCAGCGAACTGTTTCCGCACGTAGCCCGTATCAAAATGCCTACGCAGATCTTGCAACAGAGTGTAGTCATGGGAGTGTCGTACCAAGGCATCAGCTACGTAGGCAATCTTGTGCCTACGCTTTAAAAGTGCTGCAGCAACAAAGGTATCTTCAGCAGTAAGTACAGATGGGAAACCCCCAACCTCATCAAGGACTGCATTGCGATACGCAGAGAAGCAGTCGGAAAAAAAGAAACTATAAACACCCCAATGATCTCGGTCATCAATACCGCGGATATGACTCCTCTCGGGATAATTGTAGTAACGATGGAAAGCCTCCAATACCCCAGCATTTTCTCGGGGAAGCTGACGCCCGTACGCCAAGCTCGCAGCACCGTCGATCACTGGAACCACAAGCTTATCTAGCGCATCGATGCTTTCGGGATACGCATCTGGGGTCATCATAACAACAATTTCTGTTCCCAGATGCTGACGCGCAAATTCCCTAGTAGCACCATGATTAAAACTCTTTCGCGGAATCACGAGAGTTTCCGCACCAAGCCTTTGAGCCTCCTCCACCGTCCCATCATGAGACGAAGAGTTCACAACAAGGACCCGTGGTTTTAGTTTAGACCCCAAAACTGAAGGCAAGCAATGGCGCAGGTGGTTCTTGGAGCAGTGGGTAATGACGGCGACACCAATCTGTGAAGTCACTAAATTTACCTTGCAGCTAAAATCCCTTGATAGTAGTCAGCAAGAGCATCCCATGCTGCTTCTTCATTCCAATCCAAACTCTCGGCTACAGCCGGCTCCGTATTGATACGCATACGCGGTTCAGCAAAATCCGTCTGTCGAGCGAGCTCGACATCACAAGAAAACCCCAGTCTCGGGCGCATCGCAGCTGCGAAGCGCAGAGCAAAAGCACCTTGACTCTCGACATACCCACTCGGTGCGCGGTGCACAAAACGAGTTCCCTTAGCCAATCCATCAACAAAATGCGCATACGACTTAGCTAGTAAAGAAATGTGGATATTGTCTCGTACATAGTCTGGTGTGCGAATCTCTGGGGCCTTTCCTTCTGCCCAATTCTTCACTAAAAAGTGGGTGAACCGCGGCTCCTCGAAGGGACCAAATGGATTTGGGATAACGAATTTCCCCATAGACCACGCTCTGGTCCCACAGTAATAACGAACTAGATCACTCGTCAGCCCCTTAGACAGACCATAGGGCGAAAAAGCCAGGTTTGGATCTGA
Organism: Chlamydiota bacterium; assembly: GCA_021772415.1. Classification (GTDB taxonomy): domain Bacteria; phylum Chlamydiota; class Chlamydiia; order Chlamydiales; family JAJFMA01; genus JAJFMA01. The sequence goes on along the minus strand of JAJFMA010000194.1, from coordinate 12,329 downwards.
TCCAACTCCTTCGTTTTGTTCAAACACACTTCCTGTTAGCACCAAACGAAAGCAGCCTTGCTCCTCAAGCTGTCCCATGACAGCTGTAAGCTCATGACTATTACTTTTAAGGGCTGCTACAGGGTCGAAATCTGAACTTTTGTAATTCGTAACGTCTGCAGCGTGATGACAAAGCACATCGAAAGGCCCATTTGCTTGGATACAATCCAAAAATGGCTCAGATCCAAAAACCAATCCGAAAGCGCACTGACAAATTTTCTGCAGCTTTTCAACTCGCGCTCCACGTATACCACTGTAGTTGTGCGCCTGACCTTGAAATGTCGCCACCACTTCATGCCCACGCTCTATCAACGATCGAACAAACCAGTATCCAGTAAATGAACTGCTGCCGGTAAACAAGACCTTCATCGTATCACCGCAGTGCCATTTAAATGATACTCTGAATCGAAATCGGGCCATGAGGCGTCCTTTTCCGAAATGACTTTAGGCTCTTTGGGCCATTGGATTCCCAAAGCAGGATCATCCCAGCGCAGACCTCTCTCCAACTCGGGAGCATAGAATTCTGTAACAAGATATAGAGCTTCGCTATTGGGCTCCAAAGTTAAGAATGCGTGAGCGAAACCCTTAGGCACAAACATCATCGTGCGATTGTCTGCAGACAGCGTATGACCAAACCACTGCTTAAATGTCGGAGACTCGGGGCGCAGGTCCACGATGCAATCCCAAATACTTCCCGTTAAGCAACGCACGAGCTTGTCTTCCTGCTTCGGAGCAAGCTGATAGTGCAAGCCACGTAAAGCTCCTTCTTCTGCCGTAAGAGAGTTGTTCACCTGTACAAAGTTAGAAGGCAACCCGTGCTCTGCAAACTCTCTCTCACAAAAAAAACGCGCAAAGAAGCCACGCTCATCACCGCGTTTTTCCAATTCGACCAAATACGCCCCATCTAAGGGTGTGGGAATAAACTTCATCTTGGCTCCTTACTCTGTTGTCGAACCACTACTAATCAGAACGCGTGATGATTTCTCAAAATTACTGAATGTTTGCAGCCATGGCGGCTTACCCGATGCCCATAAGGCATCGAGCTCCTGGCGATCACGCTGAGTATCCATGCATGCCCAAAAGCCTTTGTGGCGATACATCGAAAGGCCTTTGTCGCGCGATAATTTCACAAGAGGCTCCCGTTCAAGCACGCAACTTGGATCCGCTTCCACGTAATGTTCAAAGAAACTACGCTGAAAGAAGAAGAAGCCTCCGTTAATCCAATTGTCACTAAAAGCAGGTTTTTCACAAAACTCAAGTACATTGTGACCATCAAGCTGAATCTCTCCAAAACGTGAAGGAGGGTTTACACCGAGAAGAGTCCCGATTTTGCCATGCTCTTGGTGGAAATTGAACTCAGCACGTAGATCGACATCACACAAACCGTCGCCGTAAGTGACAGCAGCATGCTGGGCGTCGCCAAGGTAGCGCTGTGCAGCCTGAAAAAGACGCGCACCCGTCATTGTCTCAACACCTGTATCCGCTAAAGTCACTTCCCAGTCTTCGTCGTGGTCGATGCTGTGAACTTCCACATCATTGGTTTTGAGGTCTATGGTGAAGTCGCTGTTCAGTGAAGGGTAGTGGAGAAAATACTCTTTAATGACCTGTGCCTTAAAGCCGAGGCAAAGGATAAACTTCCTGAAACCGTGACGCGCATAGAGATGCATGATGTGCCACAGCATCGGATGCTCCCCAACTGGCACCATGGGCTTGGGACGAAACTCCGTCTCTTCCTTCAGTCGAGTTCCCAAGCCTCCACATAGAATAAAGACGGGGGTTTCCTCAGGCGTCTGCATATTATCACTCTGGCTCTCTAAAATTTAATAGCTAGCTTACACGCGGGGAAAGACCTTTGACAAGACTTTTCCACAAAACATGCGCCCCCAATGGTCGGAAACCCACCACAGAGACACGGAGTTAGAAAGTTCGGATGAGGAGAAACCACATCGCGCTTGCATGTCACTGGTTCATAATAAATGACTTTCTTTTAATACAACGATTTAATAAAATTACACTGGTTTAAAACCAATAAAACAAAAAAAGGGATTATTATGAATAAGTTTATCGCGATAGCTTTAATAACGTTTATTAATTTCAGTTCCCTGTCCACTGCAGAAACCATCGCAGTCGACGGCTGGGTAGACGAAAGCAACAATCACTTTGTCGAGTCGGTCAAAGTTCACGATGACACTCCCGAAACTTACGACGAATACGAGCTAATGGAAATCGCCTACGAGATCCTGAGCTTTATCTATGAGACGGCGAATGATGAGGAGTACGATGTTGGCTTTATTAGTACGGGCCATTTCACTGACGGACCTAACCGCTACTATTCCCGAACACGCAAAGGTCTTGTCCTAGAGATGTACTACAGTTCCCCTTCAGTTTTGCATACTCCCTGGGGAAAGTGGCAGCTTGGTTCAAGCCATTCAACATACGGCGAGTTTGAGAGATTAATGGACGAAGTCCTTATTCCCAAGCTAGGTCTAGAGCTCCTTAAAGAAGGCAAACAAACCAGCTGGGGATACCATGGCCCCTACTACGACATCACTTCCTGGGATGGGCAAACCTTACCCAAGGCGCAGTACGATTTCCAGAATCTTGACCTTGATAGTTACGAGACGATGAAGAAAAAGTGGTGTGCTTTCGCCCGCGAGCACGGTCTCGACAGCTACAGATGTAGACTACCTTAGAAGAAGGTGATAGATCTCCAAGCCGATCACACCGAGAGTGCAGGCAAGAAGAAAGAGAAGCATCGGCTTACCGCCAGGCAGGCGGAAGGCGGAATCGAGCCCATGTTTGTAGCGCCCTATCCACACCATCAGTACGGGAAGGAGGCCATTGAGGACCGCCTCGCCAAAGCCTCCGGCGTAGGCCAAAGCATCAAAGAAGATACGAGGATTGTTGAGAGCCAGTAGCCCCGGCGGCACAAAGACAAGCAGGACAAGCCCTAGCCGGCGCAAGCCTTCGCGACGCTTAATACCCAAGCCGTCACCGAGAAAGTCCACCATCGACAGAGACACGCCAAGTAGTGACGTTACTAAAGCGAAAAACGAAAAGAAGACACTGAGCCTAGCCATCCACACGCCCTCAGAGAACTGGGAGAGTACACCACTCACCGGCATCCCCATCAAATACGCATATTCGAGAGCTTCCTTGGGTACAGTCCCCATCACAAGAGCAAGCCAAAATGAGTAGACCAAAAACGGCACTGAGCTTCCGATGATGATGGCGCGGCGCAGCTTCTTGACATCGCCATGGAGATAAAGCGTGATACTCGGGATGATGTTGTGGTAGCCAAAAGCACTAAAAAACGTCGGCAGCGCTATGGCCCCTAAAGCCCAGCTATTTTCGCCAAATAACAAGCTGAGGTTAACCTCGGAGCTGCCCACACCAAGCATCAACAAATACGAAAGTACGAGCCCCGCCATCAAGAGCCAATTGATCCGGTCAATACTCTTAGTTCCCAAAAAAAGGATAAACGCAAAAACCGTGGCGAATGAACCAAGCGCCACCAGGGGATGAACAGCAAGGCCGCTAAAGCCCTCGAGCATCTGTCCCCATAACGGGCCGCCCCCTGCGAGATAGGCGATCATCAGACAGTAGTAGAGAAATAGAAAGACTCCCCCGCCAACGACCTCGCCGATACGCCCCAAAAAGCGCTTGGTCATCGACAGGATGTGGGCGCCTTCATCCATCCAGAGATTGACTTCAAGTAGCAGCAGCCCCGTGCACAAAACGAAAAGCCAACAGAGCAAGTTCGCAAGCATCGCAGGCCCAAAGCCCCCAGCTCCGGTGACAAGAGGAAGGGCAAGCATCCCCGCACCAATACAGGTACCCGCAACAAGGAGTGTTCCGCTAAAGGTGCTACCTGCCTCTGGAGGTCTCTGCGTCATTACAATGTGCTTCAACGAGTTACAAAAGGCGCAGTATCGCAGAATCCCAAACACGACGCAAGGCGCAAAGCTGTTTGCAACGCACCATCACACACACCTTAGTAAACAACATTTACATATCAATTAATTCAAGTATTGTAATTAACTTATACAAAGACTACAATGAAACTTATTTATGCTAAACAAACTATAAACAGGTGTACTATGAACATGAATGTTAATGGATTTACTACTGAAATCCGAGGTATATGGCCGGCGACCTGGGAAGGCGTCAAAGATGTAGCCAGGCTAACTCGCGCCGAAAAAGCAGCGGAAATGACTGCCATTGCCCGAAAGGCCAGCGGCGCAGGACTTAACGGCGATCAAGAAGTGCGTTGTGTGGCACTCTTCAATGCAATCATCGAAGAAGTAAAGTTGCTCATAACCGACAGTCAAGAAGGCTTCGTCCTCGTGAGTAAGGCTGAAGAGGCTAAATCGGAAATTGTGGCAATGGAACTCACCATCTCCAAAGATTTGGAGCTTTACAAAGTCGGCATTGAAAGCTTGATCGAGCTATCTGGCACGCTGAACGCTAAGGCAAATGACAAACACATCCAAATGATCGTCAACCCCAAACCCGCAATGACCGAGCTTCTCGAAAAGAGCCCCCAGCTCAAAGAATACCAAGAAGACGAAATGCGGCTCCGGGATCAGATTAAAGTCCTAATTAGGGGAGCTAAGCGCAAAGACGCTGAAATCGAAAGCAAGCTTGACCCCGAGCCTGCTTTTGAAGAGCCAAGTAAATTGAGCGACGCCCTTCTTAACGCAGCAGAGTTAAAAAAGCACCTCCAAAAGCAGGTGGCAACTCTCCAAAGGGTAATGCACGGCTAAGACAATCGTTTGAGCCCGTTATAAAGGCGCCGGACTTGCTCTGGCGCCTTTTTTCGTCCATCGGGTTCACTCCGTCCATTTTCTTTAGTCACGGGTGCTTGAGATCACTTGTGGGAGGCAACACAGATACTAGTGACAGATCATTAAGGTCACCAGCAGTGGGGCGTGCTTCAAGCTCGTAGAAGTAGTCTCCCTCGCGCAAAGGATGCACGACACTCACTTGGGCGACACGAAGTCCTGGAGGCAGCACTCCGTCGAGGCCTGTGGTCACAAGGACATCCCCTGGTTGTAGTAGCGAAATAGCTTCTGTGTCGCGGCTACCGAGTACCTTTCCTGTTCTCAGGTCACGTGCGGGCCCTTCGTCATCAGCGAAATCGTAGTTAAAGCCGACGCCATGGAGAGTGGCTCCTTCTCGTCGCCATAGAGGCAATCGCGAGCCGCGTAGTTCGCCTTTAGCCATATGTACGGATTCTCTTTGCTGCAATAGCACGTCACGTCCATCAAGAAGAGCTCCTAAAACCCTGTGACGGACCTGTCCACTTTCAAATACAGATTCGTCGTTAGCGAGCCCTTCTGCTAGCAGATCAAGATGATGCAACAGGGACTGCTGCTTGGTACCGCCCCTGGTTGCACGTACCGATGGGGTAAGTGATGGGTCAGTGATTAGGCGCACACGACACTGACGTGCGTTGACCAAATCAACAATCCCGACTAAAGAATTTCCCACCACGACGGGGCTATCTAAAGCGATCACATCCTGCCCCTGTCCCTTGTTAGTGTCTGAACCCACATCGACCCACACATAGCTATTCCATGCTACAGGAGACCGATAAATCACACGTGCAGGTACAGAGACTAGGCGCTCACGCAAGATCTGCTGGTTTTCTCTGCGACGCCTCTCCAAAGCCTCGAGATCAAAGTTCGAGGCAATGCCCTCAGCACGTCCGTCGGCGACGTCTGAAGCAAGCTCGTATTCAAGAGCTAAAGCACTGCGCAGCCTACTAATCTCTTCAACGAGCTGTTGGTTTTCGAGCTGAATGCGCTCGAGTTCTTCTCGATAATTCTGTGGCTTATGAAAGCTTGGAGCCTCAGAAGGTCGCGTAGCAGCACCCAGGACCTGAATTTTAGTTAGCTGCCTCCATAGTGGCGAGCTTATTGCGGCGACTTTACTGCGCATCCCCTCGGCCCAGGAAACAGGCACGCTGAGTAATAGCACTGCACAAAGCCCAACGTAGCAATAGGATGTTATTGGCACACGACGCACAAAACCACCTTAACTCATCACACTAAGGATCGCTTCGATGACATAGTCGACATTGGCTGTTGTCAACCCAGCGACGTTAATTCTCCCATCCGGAGGCAAGTAGACGCCGTAGTCGTGACGCAACTGATTAACGTGCTCTGCACAGAGAAATCCATACGAAAACAGGCCACGCTGACGACTGAGAGCGCTCAAATCCCCTTCATATCCTTGGGCGAGTAATCCCGAAACTAGAGTTTTACGCATGTCAATAACGCGGGCACGCATATTCGCCAGCTCTTCAATCCACTCAGCACGTAGAGACTCAGATTCCAATATCGTCGTCACTATCCGTGATCCATGGATGGGAGGATTAGAGAAATTTGCACGGATAATGAACTTCATCTGCTTAGTGATGATATCGGCAACGGCAGCACTCTCACTCAGCATCAACAGCGCTCCAACCCTTTCACCATAAAGGCCAAAGTTCTTTGAAAACGAATAGGCTATCATCACTTCGATACCCGCCTCTACAAAGAGACGCACGGCATAGGCATCGTTATCCATACTCTCGCCAAAGCCCTGATAAGCCATATCAAAAAATGGCAGCAACTTACGGCGCTGGACGACAGAAAGAATCTCCTGCCACTGCTCAGGACTTGGGTCTATACCTGTGGGGTTGTGGCAGCAGGTGTGAAGAACAACGACGGATCCCGCATCAAGACGCTCGAATGCCGCAAGCATCCCTGCAATGTCTAGCCCGCCGGAGTCAACATCTAGATAGGGATATTGCTCCACGGTGAGGCCCGATCGAGAAAACACGCTCCTGTGGTTCGGCCAAGTAGGGGATGAAACATAGATAGGTTTAGAACCTCCCAAAGCGAGGTACTCGCCTCCGCTGCGCAGTCCTCCCGTACCTCCCAATGTTGCAAACACACTAAGGCAGTCAGCGACGTTCGTCTGTAGCTCTTCACCTAAGACCAGTTTGGCGACAGCGTTGCGAAATGCTGGTTCGCCATCAATCGGGCGGTATTCTTTATCCTGATTGGCCTCAAGCATAAGAGCTTCAGCGCCCCTAACACTCGATAGCACATAGGGCTTGCCCGAAGACGTACGATAGGCTCCGACGCCAAGATTAACTTTGCACTCGCGGCGATCTTCGCGATAGGCCTGCTTGACACCCATGATGGGGTCTGCTGGCGGCACCCAGTCGCTTGTAGGAAACACAGACACAGAACCCTCCAATATTTTTATGCATTCAGGTTACCCTGAGCTAATAAGAATAGGACATCTAGTCCTTTTTTCACAGGGGCGGAAGAAGATTATTCCCTTGCTGATAATAGTCTCTATCTATACAATAAGTTCTTCAATTAAGGGGCGTTAGCTCAGTTGGTAGAGCGCAACGATGGCATTGTTGAGGTCAACGGTTCGACTCCGTTACGCTCCAAATCCCCTTAACTACCTTCCTCCCACAAGAAAAACAGCAACTAGCACCCCATAGTAGTTCGTTGTTACAGCGAAGTTGACTAACTCACGTCAGAAATTCACCACCGAGCATACAATAGCTCACTCTACCGCTCTTCGCCGTGGATGTAGATCACATCGAATTGTGACGGGTCATAGAGAGCCACAAAGCGCTGTCCTATATCATTCAGTACTGTCGAATAGGTAGGTCCAACGAATTCGTGATCGATGAAGGGAAACCCTTCCAGCATAGACTCCAAAAAAGTGACGTTAGAATCCTGAGACATCAGTGCAGAGAAGTAGCCTAGGATGTCTACTGTCATCACAAAATCCCTCCGGCTGATGAAGTTGTGCACACTGCAGAAACCGTCATCTTTAATCGCTTTGGCCGATCCGAATGTCGTCACACGTATCATCTTCTGTTCTTCTGCACTAAGCAGCAGGCGTGCGCAGGCTGTTTCAGCTCCACCAAGGCTATGAGCGTAGTGAACGATAACTCCGCCACCGCCGACACCGCCCACCTCGTCAATCATCTCACGCCATCCTTCAGCCAAGCGCTTCGCGTTGGGAGACGTAAACCCAAGAATAGTGAAAAACCCATTGATGAGGTCTCCAGAGAAGCCATCTGTGGGCCGAAAGACGTAGTGGACGTTGACACCACCATGGGTGCGTGAAATTAGGCCGGCGGCATCCATACATATATCGCGATTATTGAGGATGCCATTGATGTGAGTGACCCTCACCTTGTCGTTGAACTCTCCTTTGCCGTAGACGCCAAAATCTAGTGGCTCGGAACCTAGTCCAGCAAGCATAAAAATTGTTGGGCCGATGAGCTGGTAGGAAACGAAATCAAAATCGTCTTTGATATCGCCGAATAGCTCCAAATCACCATCGAGAAGATCTACCATCGAACAGGCCAAAGACCCTAACGTTCTAACATAACGAAAAATTGCACCTGTCACGCTACTCCAGATACCATACACAGAGAGGCATCCATTTGGGTCAATACGTGATAAGGGGTTGTTTTGGGCAAAAATATAGCGGTTGTGTCCGTCAACAGACCCCAGGGGATCACGGCTCATCCATCGCCCAAGTTCCGGAGCATAGTAGCGAGCGCCGAAATAGATAAGACCTGTTTCCGCGTCCGCACGCTTACTTCCGAATCGCCATGGACAAAGGCATTGAGACCCCTCCATCACGTTCCCCAAAGCATCGTAAGCATGTAAGTTTCCAAACGCGTCATGTCGATAGCATTCGGTAACAGCTCCTGAGCGGGCATCTACGATGGTTGAGATCGTTCCTCGGTGATCATGCAAGGGTACGTAGATAGCGCCATGTAGCTCTAGGGCTACTGCTGCTCCTACCTCTTTGGCAATACCACAACCGAGAACACGTAACTCAACGATATTTCCTGCGTCATCAACGGCTCCGATCTCTTTATCGTCGTCATAGATATAGCGCCACGACTCCGCTAGTGTGTCAGCATTCCATATCGTCTTAGAGAGCCTTCTGTGAAATCCATCATAGGTAAATGACACTCGTATACCATCACTGAAGATGACGTCAACGAGGCGGTCAAGAGCATCGTAGGTATAGTACTGATCGCCTATAGGCGCTCTCCATCGCACAACATTTCCACAGGCGTCGTAGTCAAAAACCTGGTCTCCGGTGCGTGTGAGCTGGTCCGCCTCGTCATAGCAATATTCCAGATTGTCATCCATCAGCCTATTTCCAGCGGCATCATAGATATACGAAGCGTCGCGCACACCTTTCTCGGATATGAGACGGCCTGAAGTGTCATACGTTGCTTTAACATCGTAGCAGCCTTTCGAATCCCAGTTACGTACTCGGCAGCAGCGCCCTCTATCGTCGTATCCATCGGCAGGAAACCGCAAGCTTGTGTAGGGTGACGACATGCGTTGAAGGCGTCCTTGATCATCGTAGGCAAAGGTCACATCTCCCAAGTCGCAGGGGAGCTCCATGCCTATCAAAGCCCCATTTTCGGCATAGCTCGAATAGGAGTGCCGGTAGCATTCCATCCCATCGCTATCAACGCGTACTACGGCGCTAAGTAGACTGCCGGTGTACTCGTAGCAAATTCCGCTTCCGTCGGGTAGTGTTAGCGAAGAAACTCTTCCTGCATCATCATAGACCTTGGTAACCTCTATATCGTGAGACATAGAATCTTTTGAGCAGCCACCGAGGGGGTGATGCTCCCGATGTGAGGACGTATCAGAAATCAAATCACAAGAGTTTGTGACTCTACCGTTAAGATCATACTCATAGCGGTACCAGACAGAGCCATCACTCGAATATAGCTCCTCAACACACCCATGATCGTTGTAGGAGTAGTACAGACGGACACCATCGGGTTTCATCGTACATGAGAGGCGTCCCAGGGCATCATAGTCATATGTTGTAGTAGCTTCCAAAGGCGTCCTAACATACTCAGTAACCCCCTCTACGCGACCTTGAGGCCCATATCGATATTCGGTCGTTTGAACAGTGCGTCCTAAAAAATGTGCTTCGGACAGCCTATTACCGCCAAGATCGTATGTGTACCTCTGTCGGGAAATCTCGAATCCATAGGAATCGATACATTGCTTGTCCACAACACGCCCTAACGCGTCAAATTCCACACTGGCACGAGAGCCGTCGCTATCTGTATTTTCAATTCGGCAAACTTTCTGTCCATGAGCGTTACTGTACTGCCAATCTATCTCGCACTTGCAGTCATTTCTACCGCGCTCATGGCTCTTAGAGCACAAATCTAATCTAATCTCCACCCCTGATTCATCAAGGTGATCCATCAGGTTGATGGATAGAGCATTCCCACGTTCATCACGTTCAATACCAAACCGAGTAAGTTCGGCACCTCCTTCTCCGAAGCAGTGGGATGAATGCGAGAGATTCCCACGTCCATCGTAGCCGTACTCTCGAAGTGACTGACCCCCTTCCCATTCACTCGTCACCGAGATAAGATCTCCAGCGCTATTACGCTCATAGCTAAGCGAACGTCCGCTAGGATCGACGAGAGTTTCGATAAACAGAGACCCATACTCAGCTTTGGTGCTCGCACTATCACCAGAGGGAAATAGGAGCGTTTTTTCTACGACTCGGCTTAAAGCATCTCTATCGTAGACACTAGTGATATTCTGGCGTGACGTCCACTCACGTAGCGATCCATCAAGGTTGTAGACGTAAGTTTCGTTGGTCCCATCCGCGTATTCGATGAATACTGGAGCACCTCGAGCATTATACCGAAGCTTGACACTGTCCCCTAGGGGCCCTGTGATCTCTATAGGACGGCCCATGATGTCGTATTTTCGCGTCAGCGTTGGTCGTCCAAGGCTACTATAGCTATCAAAGACCTGCGGAAACTCGATTTTGCTAAGCCGCCCCAGAGAATCATAAGAGTAGCTTGTTCCATTACCACAAGGGTCAATGTGCTCAATACAGCGCCCTACGGCATCATAGCGATACGCGTGATGCTGCGAATCTCCTTGGCCATCTTGAATATCTACCGAGACGACTTCTCCACGGTCGCTGTACGTAACATACTGTGTCATTCCGCTGAGGGCATCACGTTCTACCAGCACTCTCCCACATGCATCGTAGCGACACTGTCTGTACCCACTTTCTCCTGCCACACTAATGACACGACCCATCTCATCATATGACAAACAGCTAAATCCATAAGCTACTTGATCAGCATCGACCTGGTGGCTACTGGTGACACGTCCACAGGCGTCGTACCCACTTACACTGCTCTGTTTTATGACATTTTCGCCTGTTTCGAAATCAAGATATGCCTCGTCAACGATATACGGGCGCTGTGAGACCATTTCGGAATAGATACAGTTTAAGGTTCTCCTATGCGACACACCGCTAAGATCTCCGCACTCAACACCACAGCCATCATCGACGCTCGCACTCTCGACATTACCCACAGCGTCATAGGAATAGAAGTGACGCAAACGCACCTGTGTATCATCTGCTATCAATATCGATTGCGGGCGTGGTGATGTTTTTTCATAATTATAGGTGCAATGAATAGCATTGTCTTCCCAGGTCCGTACAAGCTTGTCACCATCATAGGCAAAGAACTTACAGTAGGACTCCACACCGCTATCAATAGGACGTCCAAACTCGTCAAGCTGAAAGGCAGCAAGACCGTTTCCAGAAAGATCTCCCCACAGCGTTTCGGCAACACAGCGACCATTTAAGTCGTATTCATAGGTTTGACATAGCACTGCAAGCCCTGAAGGGTCTACAAGAGCCGCCGCCAACAAGTTCGAGGAATCTTCATCCCAAAAGAAGCGCTCCATATAATGTGCGCTATCGACCTCGGGGTCTGCGCGCCCAAAATACTCCTTTGCGAGCAAGGCCTCCTCTTTGTAACGATAGCGTGTACAAGTTCCTTCCGCATCGAAAACATCGGTGTAGCCACTTTGTGGATGGTACTCAAGCCTCCACTCTACGTATAGTTGTCCATCACACCCAAGACGTTCTATAGAAGAGACATTCCCTCCGGCAGTGTACCCTACAACGATTCTCGGTCCCGAGGAAATTTGATACTCCAAAAGACGCCCTGTCTCTCGGCAGTAAATGTATCGAGATACACCACCGTCAGGGGCCGTAATTTCCTGGACCCCCTCTTCAAAGCTGCTCACATGATATTTTCGACCACCCACGTCGCATACCGTGCAAGAGCCGTCTTCGGCATAACTCCATGTAAGGGTCTCAAGTACTCGAGGTGCATCACCGTCGTAAACCAAGGAGACTTTGCATAGACGCCCCATAGAGTCGTAGTGCCACTC
>JAJFMA010000193.1 GCA_021772415.1 Chlamydiota bacterium | reverse complement strand
AAGTCGGGTAACTCGCGACGTAGCAGCGCTAAAATAGCGGAGATTTTGTTCCAGCCTTGTGTTGGGTTGCTCAACAGCTGCTCGTGGTTTTCCAGCCACATGGCGCGGTAGGTGCTGGCTAGTTCTTTAGTGGGTTCTTGTACTCCACGAATGACCTGAAGGAGAAGTTCACCTGTTTCGGTGGTGACGTTGACTTTTCCAGCATCGGCGTTTGTCACCAATTCGTCGTGACTTTGCGTAGCCATTGGACCAAGTTCGTCCCAGACTGCAGGGACTTTATAGGGATGCGTGTCTAAGTAATCGAATTCCATGATATTTACCTCTATTAAGTTGTTTATCATGAGAAGTTTATGGAACCTAGAAGTAATGGTCAACACAATTGTTTTGGAAATCATAAAGGAAATTTCGGTGTCTTTGACAATTTCGAATTTACAACGAAAAAGTGGATCCATCTTCAGGGGCGAAGCCCCTAAAAAGGGTGTTTTTGGAGTTCACGTTATCGTTTCTAAGCGCGTTCCTATCAAGGTAGGCCACGGGCGGTATGGACTGTCGACCGATACATGAAAACGGCCAGACCTCATATTGGTGGTACCCCGTGAACATCCACCACGCTTAAGGATGCTAGTCGTTCATGATCTTAGAAGCTACCTTATCCACGACTCTTTTTAGGAATTTGGAGCTATCGTGGTAAGAGATATCTTGGCGCGCTTTTTTGAAGGCTTTGCGTTCCTTGCCGCCTTCCACGTCGTTGACGAGATCTTGAGCCCATTGTTTCGCGGTATAATCTTTGGGAAGTGAGGGGTAGTGTTTTTTCATGACATCAAACATCAGCGCTACGGTTGTGTTTTCGGTAAGTCCCGCGGCTTCGAGCTCATCCCAATGTTCGAGTTCGTACTCCATACGCTCGATCATGCGGCCATCAAAGGCTTCGGATTCGATGTGCGCCTCTCCTCGCTGTGCTTTGCTAATTTTTCGTGCGAGGAAGCCTCCACCATAGCGCACGCCGACGCTTAACAAGCCCAGAGCACCACCTACCACGAGCAGTGGCGCTCCAGCTCCGCTACCAAAGATCGTGCCAAAGAAGCCTGCTGTAGCCACTAAGGTCCCTGCCACGGCCAGGGCATCGGCAGTGCCATGGATCCATTCGCCAACGATTTTATCTTTTGAGCGTTGCAGCATATAAGGAGCAATGGTGTGCTCAAATGCATCAGCGGTGCTTGCTAGCACTTTACGCGCATTAAGGCCGTCGATGACTTCATTGCACTCCGCTTCAAGCTCCGGGTGCTCTCCTTTCATAGCGACGATTTTAGCTTCAAAGCGGTTGTGCTCTTTTAAAGAATCAACCATCAATTGGTCCCGGGCCTCTTTGGTTTCCTTGATTTCGTCTGATGAGAGATTTCCGTTAAGGAGCAGTTCATCGTACATGGCGACTGCTTCACGAGCTTTCGCAATTTTGCCGCTGTGCTCAGCATATGCGGACCTAAAGGCCTCGCCGACTTTAGTGTCTGTTGCTAGAGGCGAGTGTTCAGCAAAATCCAGCGACAGCGCATCTTGACGCATTTGTCGCGCTTTTTCCTGCTCTAGGCCCCTTGCAAAGCGCAGGTCTTTTTTGGCGTGCTTCATGTTCTCGTACGTTGTGGCGATGCCTATAGCGGATAGTGCGAGACTGAGCGGAATGGTCACTGCACCTGCAACGACGCCTACCGTGGAAAGAAGGGTGCTAGAACCGGAGAGCATAGGGAAAAGTATGCACATGGCTTGTGTGACTTTAGCGCCGGAAAACGCTGTTTTCGCCGCATTCACCATTGTTTCTCGTAGATTTTGACCTGAGGGGATTTTTCCTTTTTCCACTTTGAGGGCTTCAACGGCCTCTTGGATAGTGGCGTATTGTCCGAGGAGATTTTTAATATGCTTCTCGTCGGCACCGGCATCCACTAAGATGTTTGATAGCTCATCGAGGATCTCTTGCATTTCAGCAGGCTCTCCACCTGCTTCTAGTCTTTCCAATAGCTCAGCAACTTTCTCGGCATCTTCTGGTCGCTCGCAGCCAGCTTTAGCGCACTCTGCTCTGATGTCTTGTAGGCGTCCCTCACCTTCGTCTATCATTCCTTGTACGGCGATGGCACGAAGGACATTTCGTTTAAGCTTAAGGGTGCTGCTGCTCAGAGAGAAAGTGTCTTTAGCTGCTGAAATCCACGTGAGGGGATTCAACCCGGTGGTGTCCCCACTTCCTGAAATGCTGCCGCTACCTGCTCCACCGCCGATACGTTGGGCTTGTGAGTAAGCGGCGCCAGCCCGCGCCTTGCCTTTTGCGTACGTACGTTTGATCCCGCTGGCAAGGTCTGCCTTGATGTTTTTGATCTCTTGCTTGCAGACGAGAACATGTTTTTCTTGGTTTTGTAGTTCTAGGTATGCGGCCATGCGTACAGAAAGATCTGCGGGAGCGCCTTTGACGTAGTGCCCATCTTTGTCGTAGTGTCCTTTGCCCTTATAGACGCCTTTGAGTTCTTTGACTCTTGCTTTTTTGGCTTTTAGGTCCTTCTTGTGAAGCTGAAGCTCCTCTTTCTTGGCGACTCTTTCAGTGCCTGTTAGCTTCTTTCCTGTGCCCTTCTCGGTTCTTTCACCTCTAGCGGCGTCTTCGGCTTCGAGGTCGATGTCGTCCGGTTTTTCTAATTCGGCGTCAAATGCATCGAAAAAATCGAGTTCATGGTCGTTGACACTTTCTGTGTCCTTTACATCTTCAGCGCCGCCGATGACCTCGTATTTTGCACGGGGGCCGATTCCCACCTTTCCGGCAGCTTCTGTTAGTTTTCCCTTAACGCCGCTCAGCTTTGCTTGAAGTCCTTTTGGACTGACCGCAGCTTTGGCGCGTTGTAACCAGCCTCCTTTGGCGGCCTTGACGTCTTTGATGGGTTTACTGGAAACAGATGCTCCTGAAACAGTGTCGCTTATGGATGGGGGCTGTTTAGGGTCGCTTAGTGTAGGGACCGCGGGAAGAGGCCTCGGTGTAGGCGCTAGCTTTTTGCCGATACTAGCTGGTTTTACACCCGGAGGAGGTGCAGGCAGGGGCTTGCTGTAGTCAAAATCCGGATGATTTTCTCTGGTGACTTCTACTGGCATTTGAGACCTTAGTATATAATTATATATATAATTATATCATTTTAATATATATATATATATATATATATTGAAAATATGTTTAGATATAATAATATTATTATTCCTTTTGCTAACTATCGTGTATTAAAGAGTTGTGAAAAAGTGTTTTTGTGTAACTGCTCTGCAGTTAGCTCGAGCTTAGCTACGCTGGCTAGCGATTGCTCGGAAGAGAGTCGGAAAACTTCGGTGGCGCTCCAGATACATGTGCGTCTTCATGAGGCCCGAAGAGTCGACTCATGGCTCCACAGGTATTGGTGAACCATGAGCCGGCCTTACGAGAGTGTAAAGTAATGGACGAGCGCCCATTTTTGAAGCCCGGAGGGCTGACAAGATGTATAGCCTCGGGCGCCAGCCCGTGGTAGGCGTAGAAGAGGATTTTGAGCCCTGCAAAGAGTGTAAAGAAATAGGCGTGACCCTACGTCTATTCCATGAGCCTCAAGCAACCAGAGATATACACCGATAGCGCGAGTCCTCGAGTGCCGTGGAGTGCGTGCGCTCCGCGCCGCCTTTTGGAGTTCGTAGACATGAAAAATGCCTTTGAGGAGTATCTGTAGATGATTACTTTGGCGACGTGGCACGGCAGAAAGCCCTTTGGGTTTGTTCGCATCTCCAAACAATGAGTCACGAACACTAAAATAAGCCCGAGAGTTATACGTGAACGCTATAAGGCGGCGCGGAGCGCACGCACTCCATGGCCCTCGCTGCGCTCGCGCTATAGGGAATTTACGTAGTTAAACATTAGCGAATTAAGAAGTGTTTCGAGTTTGCTCCTATATTTCTTTACACTCTCTATAGGACTGTGCCCTGGGCTTTACAGGTGGCCAGCCTTTCGGGAATCAGGAGTGGGGCGCAATCAGGGTGTCAAAGCGTTTTGTGCTTGAAGCATACTGTGTGTATAGTACCCACATATATCGAAGGAGAGTTCTCTAGTGCCACCAGCCCCAGCTATCGTTTGGTTTCGACAAGATCTGCGCCTGAGTGACAACGCAGCGTTATATGCTGCGGCCGAGAGCGGTTGTCCCATTATTGCTCTCTATGTCTGGGACAAGGAGGCTGCTGAATCATGGTCTCTTGGGCAGGCGTCACGCTGGTGGCTGCGGCAGAGTTTACAGTCGCTTTCACAAGATCTGCAGTCGCATGGTGTGCAGCTGCTGATACGCACTGGTTCGAATCTTGAGGTATTGAGGGGTATTATATCTCAGACTAAAGCGTCGGCAGTCTATTGGAATCGCTGCTACGAACCAGACGCGCAGGTTCGGGATGCCCACATCGAACACACTCTAGTGACTCAAGGTACTGAAGTTGAAATCTACAACGGTTCGCTACTCACGGAGCCTGGCGATGTTTTGAATAAGAGCGGCAAGCCATTTAAGGTCTTCACGCCTTACTGGAGAGCGCTCCAGCAGCAGGTGGGTGCACCTGATACGCTTCCTATTCCCAAAACGCTAGGAGCAACGCAGCTACCTTCTGATGATCTCGATGTCATTCCATGCGATGTTGACTTTAAGGGGTACTGGAGGCCCGGAGAGAAATCTGCGCAAGATGTGCTGGAGGCATTTTGTACGACCTCGATTGGCGACTACAGTGTTCAGCGTGACGTTCCTGCGACGACAGGAACATCTCGGCTATCTCCCTATTTGCATTTCGGGGAAATCAGTCCTAGACAAGTTTGGGATCGCGTAAAAGCGCTCCCGGCAGCGGAGCCATATCTGAGGCAGCTTGGATGGCGCGAGTTTTCATATCAGCTTCTCCACGAGTTTCCACTACTTCCCGAAGAACCTCTCGATGTGCGCTTCATTCGGTTCTCTTGGAGAGATGACCCGAAGTCCCTTGAGGCTTGGAAACGGGGAAAGACGGGCTATCCCATCGTCGATGCCGGAATGCGTGAGCTCTATCAGACGGGGTGGATGCACAACCGTGTGCGTATGATCGTCGCATCTTTCTTGACCAAGCATTTGCTGATCCCATGGCAGCAGGGAGAAGCCTGGTTTTGGGAGAGACTTGTCGACGCAGATCTTGCCAACAATAGCGCCAGCTGGCAATGGGTCGCCGGGTGCGGCGCCGATGCTGCTCCTTTCTTCCGCATCTTCAACCCGACCTTACAGGGTGAGCGCTTTGATCCTGAGGGTGCCTACGTGCGCCATTGGGTGCCAGAGCTTAACGGTGTGCCAAAGCGTTACATCCATCAGCCTTGGGAATGTCCAGAGCTTGAGCGAGCTAGTGTAGGGGTTTTGTTAGGAAAGGACTATCCCCACCCTATCGTCGATCATAAGAGCGCACGCAAGCGCGCACTCGACGCCTTTGCTGCTATCAAGTCATAGCATCGCCTTAATTGCATTAAACACTACATGAGCATTGACGCGGGCGAGGCCCAATCTATATGTTGTTAGCGCATGAATGCTGGCTTGGCTGCGCTTTACGAGGTTTGGGATGGGCGACTTACAAGGAAAAATGAGCTTTCGGCTAGCGAGCCGCAGAGACGTTGTCCTCGTCCGCGGATGGCTTGTACGCCCACACATCCAACCCTACTTTCATGGTCAGGGGCTACAAAATACCTATGATGATCTCGACAAGTGGTCCAACCATGAGCCCTCCGTATTCAAGCATTGGGTAGCCCTGCTTGATGACGAGCCCTTTGCCTACCTGATGACGTCGGTGATGGAGAGAACAGACGACCCGAAAGACCCCTACAACGAGTGGATTGAAGAGGGTAAAAATGTTAGTTCTCTCGATGTGCTCATCGGAAAAGAAGAGCTGC
>JAJFMA010000192.1 GCA_021772415.1 Chlamydiota bacterium | reverse complement strand
AGCAGCTAAGTCGTGAAGCAGTCCGCTGTATGGAGTCAGCATTTCGCGTCGTGGATATCGAGATCCGCACACCTCTGTGCAAGCTAAGTAAGAAGCAACTCAGCTATGTCCTAGAGGGCGTGACAGATAAACACGCACTAGATCTGAAGGGCGCAAGCCTACGTTGGGTAGGCCTTCACCCCATGCTTGCTAAAGCTGCCAAGAGTGCAAAAAACGAAATCCGCCATGCTATCGTTCCTATGATGACCGAAAGTCCGTGCACCGCCTGTGGGGGGAGCCGCGTCAATCCTCTTGCACGCGCTGTGACGTTAGAAGGCCGTAACATCGGCGATCTCTGTGGGATGCCGCTGGAGGCAGCTTTTACATACATCGACACTCTTAATCTTGAAGGCGAACAGGAGCAGCTCCTCGATGAAGTAATCAAGCAACTTAAGAGCCGCCTCCATTTCCTCACCGAGGTAGGCCTCGGTTACCTTTCTCTAGATCGCCGCGCACCTACATTAAGTGGTGGCGAAGCGCAGCGTATCCGCTTAGCGCGGCAGCTAGGAAGCGGTCTTACCGGGGTGCTCTATGTCTTGGATGAGCCTACCATAGGTCTACATCCTCGCGATAACGCGCGCCTTAGCCAAGCTTTAAGTGACCTCAAAGCTCTGGGCAACACCATCCTCATGGTCGAGCACGATCCCCTCACTATTGCGACAGCGGACCACATCTTGGACTTCGGCCCCGAAGCCGGCAGCCACGGCGGCCACATCACGGCGCAGGGCAGCGTGAAGCAAATTATGCGGAATAAGCACTCACTAACTGGGGGGTATCTCTCAGGGAGAATGACAGTGCCTCGCCCTGAAGTGCGCCGCAGCAGCGAAACGTTCTTATCGGTGCGTGGAGCACGCAAGCACAACCTAAAAGGCATTGATGTCGACATCCCCCTTGGGGTGATGACTTGCCTGACGGGAGTGTCAGGCTCGGGGAAGTCGACACTACTCGATAAGGTGCTACTCCCGGCCTTGGAACGTGGGCTCCCTAGCCACACATCGATTCAAGTCGAGGAGGCGGAGATCTCAGGTCTCGAGCACGTCCACAAGGTCATCTCGATAGACCAGAATCCCATCGGAAGGACGGTACGTTCCGATGTCGTCACCTACGTCGACGTGTTAACACCTATACGTGAATTTTTCTCGGCACTACCCGACGCTTCAATACGAGGCTTAGAACCACGCCACTTCAGCTACAACCACAGAGCAGGAATGTGCAGCACCTGCTGGGGAATGGGATACCGTAAGGTTGAGATGCATTTCCTGCCTCCCGTCAAAGTCACGTGTGACGAGTGCCAAGGCCTGCGCCTGAATCCGGTAAGCCTCGAGGTCAAATTCAAAGACAAAAGCTTAGGGCAATACCTACAAGCGTCGGTCAATGAGGCGCGGATAGCTTTCGAGAACCAACCTAGAGTCCGCAGAATCCTCGACACCCTCATTTCCGTGGGACTAGGCTATCTTAAGTTAGGACAGGAGATGGTGTCGTTATCCGGAGGAGAAGCGCAGCGCATCAAGCTAAGCCGAGACCTTGCCAAGCGCCCCATCGGCCACACCGTATACCTCCTCGATGAGCCCACTACCGGCCTGCATAGCAGCGACATCGAGAAGCTGATGGCTGTGCTACATCGACTTGTCGACAAAGGCCACAGCGTGATCATGATCGAGCACAACCAGGACGTCATCTGGAATAGCGACCACGTGATAGACCTTGGCCCCGACGCTGGGGATAAGGGAGGAGAGGTGCTTGTCGATGGCACTCCAGAAAAAGTGGCCAAGCACCGCAAGTCGTGGACAGGCCGCTATCTGAAGGATGCTAAAAAAAAGTAGAGGGGACTCTAGGCTTCATAAGATGTTCATGAGTACTTGTGAACCACGAGTCGACCTTACAGGTCTCCGAATTTTCTATGCTTCACCCCACCCTTCCGGGTGGGGCTATCATAAGCTGGCCCTTCGGGCCTCATGAACAGTATATCGTGATTTATATCCTTGTGACATTTCTTTACGCTCTCGTACGGGCGACAGATGTATGCGCTTTATGTGCCGCACTTACGAGAGTGCAAAGAAATCTCGAGATCGCTTGTGAAATCCTTGATCTTTCATGAGGCCCAACGGGCCGTCTTATGATAGCCCCACCCGTGAGGGTGGGGTAAAGTGGAATATGAATTTGAGCCCCAACGGGGCGGCTTGTGGCCCCGATTCATGGATCCGGAGAAGAACGTGCTTCGCATTACTCATGGCATTGGATAAAACGCTCTGTGTCGGTTTACTCCGCTGGGACCATAAGACGCCCCGATGGGGCTCAGAATGCTATTTTGCTTCACCCCACCCTCCCGGGTGGGGCTATCATAAGCTGGCCCTTCGGGCCTCATGATGGAACTCTCTATGTTTGATTGAGGATATGAAAAGAATCTGAATTCGAATATTTATTTACAAAATTTGGGTAATGACCAGGGCTGTACCCTGGGTTATACTATCTGAGTCCGTTGGGCTCTTCGGATGAATAGCACACTGAGGCAGGGGCGTGTTAACGCTACGTTAAGATCCTTGAATACCTAAGTATTAATGACTTATAATCTGCCGACACCAATCCAATTTGCTGGAGATAGAGATGAACCTCATCAATAAATTTTTGTTACTTGCATTTACAAGTATTGCACTACTCCCCTTCCACGACGCGTCGGCAGGACTACTGAAAAAGAAACACAAAAAGTCGCACAAGCAGCCCGAAGTGTTCGGAGTACGGCAAAATGTCTGGGACACACTGTCTGAAGAACAGCACACTGAAATTATCGTTAGCTTCAACGACCAACGCAGGCAAGAGCTCGCCGAAAGTAACCGGTGCCTAGATGCCAGAATCTGCTGTCTGCAAGATGAAAATCATCGTTTAAATCTCCATATAGCGCGCCTTGAGCGACGTAATGCGGAGCTAGAATTTCTATTAAGATGCTCACACGACCGTCCTAGACGACTCTGTCCACCACCCTGCCGACAGTTTCCTGGCGGTGGCGTCCGCTAAACGAATCTATGACGTGGGAGCTGGCGCTCTCACGTTAAGTCTAACGGATAGCTCACAGTGGTGGTCTCCTCGCAGCATACATTTAGGCTCAGTGATGCTGACCGTACATTTGTAGTGCTCAGCCATGCCTAAGACAATACCGCGCGCCAAAGCGCAGAGCTTTCTAGGTGAATCGTAGACAATAGTTGCATCATGAGGCGTCCTCGACACCTGCAACTTTGCAGGGCTGCACTCTGGAACGACCTGCTGGACTAGGGTGTGTATGAGCTCTTGAGTGTTCTCCAGCAGATCCAAGAGCTTCCAATCGTCATGAACGATAGGACACGAATGTATACCACTGAGATATAGATGAATGCGCGACTTGGCAAGAACAGGACCAAGATGCTTGCCAAAACCCTCAAGAAGCTGAGCCTGGGTTAAGCCAGTCTTCTGAACAGCAGCCCCAATGAGGGCCAGGATTTCTTCGTCGGGATAGTTCCTAAATGCTCCATAGTTTGCAGGTCGCTTACCAACACTTGCTAGGAGGTCAATCCAGGTCTGCTTGTCATAGCTCTTTTCAACAAAAGCCTTGAGCTCCACGAAGATGATGCCGTGCATAACACTCCAATATCCAACTAAATACTGAAGCTAGTGGGCCTGAATGACGAGTTTAACGCAAATCTGGATCCGACAAATCCATTTCGTCGACTTCCTCGTCGTGTGTGCTTTTAAGCTTTTTTGAAGGCTCGCTATCCCCGTTCGAAAGTACGCGCTTCCTTGTACTTGGGCGCAACCTTCGTTGGCGTACTATATCGGCCTTTGCTACGGCGTCACGAATCACTGCTGCAAGAGGACTCAGCCTCATTGAGTCATCTAGAAAACCGATAAAGGTGGTGACACAGTCTCTATCTCTATGCGCGACTCTTTCCCATGGGAAATCAAGAACATGCTGAGGAACAGGAGTCCATGTATTCTTAAGATCACGCAAGTGCTCATCTCCCACAAGCAGCAGGTTGATACGCTGTAGCATCGCAGCCATAAATTTCGCTTTGATGTGAACGGGGATTTTTGGATGTTCTACGACTTCGCTGAAAAAGCCTATACCTGTCTTGACACCTGTCTCGATAGCCTGCAAACCGAGGTCTCTCAGATGTTTGAGACGCCCTCCTTCAACAATCTTTACGAGCATTGCGCTCACGACATGACGACTGACCCACGCTTCCCTGTCGACCATCTCACCATGTATCGCTATAAGATCGTCCAACGGCGCATTTGCCTCGATCATCATTAGCATAAGCTTCTTGAAAAGAGTCCGCCCGAATTCTTCATCAAGAGGGTCACCCACACCAGCCTTCTCCAGGATTGGTTCCAGCATATGATAGGCCAGGGCTTTAAAGGCAAAATGTGCAGCAAAATAGTCGCCACCGTCACTCTGAACCAAGTAGCGCAACAGGCGCTTTGTCGCTTTAACCACGCAGATAGGTCCACGTTGAGGAGGGTGACATGGAATCGATGGATCTTGGTGACGTGAGATCGCCTCTTGATACGATAGGCTTCCACCAAAAGTGTAAAGTTGCCGCAGTGCCACATCCGAGCGTGACATGGAATCATCAGGGCCATTCACGGGTCTATTGTTGTATAGGAACTCTACATTCTCAGGGTTACGTACGATGGATATATTCCACAAGTGACTAAGTAATTGCGTACCAGACAAAATTGGAGAGCTCACCCAAGATGGATACACCAGCTTTCCCAACCCCCTTGCTGTAGACGAGTGATGATAGGTTTCTACTCCCCGGCCCGAGTTAATCAAATCGCAGCCTTCTTCCCTAAGCACGTTCCACATCATATGGCCGCCTAGACCCGATGTCCCGTCTTCTTTGTAGCGACAGTAGCCGCTCAACAATGGTGTTGGGACGTGCCGAGACATAAAGACGCGCTGCTCTTCAGATTGACGCACCTTATCTACTAAGGAACTGAGGGTAGTAACCCGCTTTGCATAGGGACAGGCATATTTTACAAGTCGAGCAGCCTCTACTGCCATGTTACTGAAGGCCCCATCAACAATCCGTTGGGCATAATTTTCCAGTGCTGGCTCGTTAAGAATTTTGCCGCACCCTTTAAGCAACCCATCAAACAGCGACATCGACCGCACGACTTCGAGACCTTTGTCAAAGTTTGTTTCTATACATGCTTCATTTCCGCTTAACAAGGTGTGTGCCGCAAATCTCTGAAAGAAGGGATATACATCGTCACGCACATTCTGGGTAATTTCCTCCAAAAACTCCATTGCTGTAGCTCCGCGCAACATGTTCGTCATGAGCTCTTTGGGTGATACGCCTCCAACGCCATGTAGGGGCTCAGTCACAGATTCAGCGCGCGCCCACTCTGGCCAAAGCAACATGCCGCCGAGCTTCATCGCTCGGCAAGCTAGCAGAAGCTTCTCTTGTTCCTCGTCAGATCCTAAACATGGATGGCGATGTTGCTGACGCAGACCTTTCTTAAGAAAGTCGATGATATCAAAGAAATTTAGGGGATTAATCCCCTGCTTCACATGATCCTGCATCAAACTGAGCGCGCTAGCAACAGTATTGTGTGCCTGAGCACTGGGAAACAGACTGTCTCTGAGCACATCCTTATGCACCTCGAAGGCTTGACACCCCCATTCATAGAGAGCACGCCCCAGTAGTACTCTTACGCGTGAAATTTGAGCATTGCCATTGACAAGCAAACCAAATCGGTCGTGGTCCAGCAAATCGTCGGCAATATCACAAAGGGGAATCGCTCCCCACTCGTCAACTAACGCAGACGGTTCATGGATAGTGTTAAGTAGCGTGCCGGAAAACAGACCTAGTTCTTTCATCTGAGTGTCTCGGCGCTTAGAAGTGTCCATGTCTAAAATTGACTTTAGAAGCGAGAAGGCTGCGCGAAACCAAGCAAGAGGAGTTTGTTTCCAATCACGTGCTGCCCACAAATAGCCAACATCGCTTGCAACGTCGGGAGCTGGTGGACCAAGCAGTGTGTCTGTTTCCGTCTGCAGCTGCTGTTGAGCTAGGCAGCTAGTACCTTTGTGGACAGTTTCTATGCGATGATCACTTCTAACGAGCGTTGTAAACTCTAGCTTGGAAGACGACTCAGCTGGGCAATTTTGACCTAATAGAGGGTCGGTCAATAAGCTGCAAATGCGTTCTATTACGGGCGATAGGCCCCTGCCAAAGAGCATATTTTGACAGGACTTGCTCGTAATTTGGCTCACTGCGCCATTGTCTGAGCGGGGGGTTAGTACAACAGGAGGAGTCGAATCCATTTTAACACTTCAATTTAACTGAAAAACTAAACGAAACTTTAACAAAACATTTCTTTTAGTTCAACTAAATAGAGTTATTAAAGATTAACTAATTCTATTTAACAAATTCAGCCAACTACTCGTCTAGATATTTAAATTTTTAATATACAGCGATGCAAATTGAGATGCTACCCAAGATTTAAAGGTACATATTCACGAGGTTGCAACGAGGCAAGGTCCGGCCCTTTCATAAGGCCCAACGGGCCGTCTTATGATAGCCCCACCCGGAAGGGTGGGGTAAGATTCAAAAGAAATCTGAGGCCTGTAAGGCCGACTCGTGACTCCATAAGCGGTTCATGAGTATCTGTGAGCCATGAGTCGGCCTTACAGGCCTCCGGAATTTTCTAT
>JAJFMA010000191.1 GCA_021772415.1 Chlamydiota bacterium | reverse complement strand
TAGCATCGCCACGAATGCGCTGCAGATGCTGTAACAGCCGCTTAGCTATGCCATTATTTGGAGCACTGGTGCGGAAGAACGTCTCCACAACATGCTTTCCGATACGCTCTCCCAACTCCAAGCCTTTTTCATAGCTCGAAGGGAAGTCCACACCACCAAATACACGGCTCTCGCCAGCTTCTTCGGCCGCCTCTTTTAGGCTAGTAAAGCGACGCACGGGCTGCGCTTTTGCACGACGAACGCTAAATGCCGAGGCATCGCCAAAGAACGCCACCAAGACTTCCGAAGCGGCCCCGCTGAAGACTGCGTGGCTAGCGACATATCCAGGATGACCAGGAGCGTCAAGAAGGGGCTCCCAGTGGTCGTCCCAAGCTGTATCGGGGTTACCATCGTTCTCTGCATTCCTAATGGCGCTGACAGGGCGCCATTGGTTGAAGCGGAATTTTGCATCCCACGAAGCAACAGCTGCATCAGCCATCGCCACGTTCAAAGCAGCAAAGACTTTAGCTTGTTGCAGCAGCCCGTCGTCGCGCCGTGACGCAATTTCCTGAGCTACGCGATTCCAACGTACTGGAAGATTGTCACTGTCGGCGTCTTCGTTCCAAAAGCGCGCGATATCCGTCTGCTCATCAGTACGCACGGTGCTATTAAGCGCTCCTAGGCGTCGCACCTGTTCGAGCTCCTTAGCATACTGACCTGTCGTCACGCTCGGAGGCGGCTCCGGGCGAAACTGCGATGGAGAGCTTAAGGCATACGGACGTACACTCGACCAATGCGCATCGTTGGCCTCAGCAAACGATGGCGGCGTAGGGGCCCATTGTCCAATTTTTGTACTTGCCACATACAGGGCACGCTTACCTGCGTTGTCATCACTGCGCATGGCTATCACACGATCAGCAACCTCACGCCCAACGGCGACCCCGTCTTTAAGGGCATGCTCGTCCTCGACCGTCATATAGGCGTCGGTCATCAACGTATCAAACTGCCAGGCAACACGGGGATAGAGATGTGTCAACACTCTGTGTGCTGCAGACACCGCTGCCGCTGTCGCAGACGCGCCACGACGCGCTGGAACCTTAACAACAATGGGTTCCGCCGTCCCTTGCACACTGTTAACCGCATCAAACATAGCCAAATGCACCATCGCCAGATTACGTGCAGCCGTGGGAGCAGAGGTCTCTGTCTCAGCGATTGCCTGTAATACCGCATCATTCCACTGAATGACCACATCGCCAGAAGTAGCCGTAGTACCATGGCTGCCTCCTGCCCCGACAAGACCGACGGGGAAAAGTAGCACCAACGAACAGAGTCCGCCAAATAGCCTTGCCAACATTATACATCCTCTCTTCTACAAAGAACACAACTCGAGCACAAATCTGCCCAAGCTACCGTTGCTAATACAATCGAGTGTCTCTTAATACGTATTGATTCAAACGCCTTTGTCTGCCCCACAAAATGAACATTGCAAGGTTGGCTAGGAAAATGCCGGGGCAGAAAATCAGTGGCGGTATTGTGACCCTTACTATTGACCGAGGGGCTTTCAATTGGGCTATAGCGCAAAGAAAATGCAAACACAAGGATTTTCTTTTTTTCACGTTTTTGCTAAAATTCCCTGCCGCTAGAATGAGAGGAGATTCACTAGTTATGGACGTTCAAAATTTACCTATCATCAGGTCGCTTTGGCCAAAACAAACAACCCCGCCAGAAGTCGTCACGTTTGTGCAGATCCTAGATATGGTCACCCGTGTCGCCTTAGGGGTCTTAGCAGCAACGACAGCACCGCTGCTGTTTGCCCCTGTGTTCGTCGCCGGTGTTGCCTGGGGAGCCTATCACAATCACCACTACGGACACATGCACACCCATGCCCCGCACCCATCAGGATGTGGACAGGGTTTCATGGAAAGTATGGCAGGTATGCACTTCCCCCATGAAATCAGCCTTTTAGCAAACTTGGGGATCACCATCTGCCACGTTGACCACCACCCGGAGGTCTTCGTTCCCTACTGCGCCGTAGCAGTAGGCATGTGGGCAGGACAACTAATTGACAAACAAATTAGCAATATAGTAAAAATGATACCTCAAAACATTTAACTAGAGGTAACATGGACAGGCGTGTAAATAACAGAAGACCGGTAGATCAGTTCCACATAGAACCATACCTGAATTTTACCGTCTTGGGAGCCGCCACAGGAGTCTGCTGCGCGCTCACTGTCCTTGTTGCTACCACTGCTCTGAAGACCCTTTACGATCCGTATGACGCCGTAACTACGCTCCCTGATGTCCACGCCATCCTGTCCACTACTTTCGTCACCATGGGCTACGGTGGACTCACAGGCGGCATACTCGGCTTCATCGCCGGAGCGTTTTACGCCGCCCAAGACAACCTATTCTAGCAGGCAATAGCCTGCTAGAATGGAAAATAGGTGGTCTATCGTGTGTTTAGTCGAAGATACCGCCCCATGAACTGGATTCCTCTTGCTCTTCGCCATCATCTGCATCGGAGTTTTCTTCAGTTGTAGCATCGGCAGCCGCCTCTTCCACAACGGCTTCATCGACAACTTCAGCATCGATAGCTGGAGGAACTACCTCATCAAGAGCGTCTCCGTTGTCAAGTGCTGCTGGTTCTTCATCTACCTCAACAAGACCTTCCATGTAGACATCGCTTTCATCGTCAGCCTCTACGTGGTAAACGGCAAATGCAGTCGACGTGGCAAAGAACAGCGCCAGTGCATAATTAAAAATTCTCATACCTACCTCCTTATTTTGAAATAATTAGATTCCTGTAACTATATTTTTAAATAATACTAATATTAAGTAAATAACTATTTTAAATATTGTTATTTTTAGTAAGACGTTACCTCTTTCTTGTACATGTTCTCAGGGTAGGAAAATCCACTCTTCCTATTCGAATATAAAAGGAAAAAGTGGACCCATCTTCTGGGGCGAAGCCCCGACAGCTTTACAGCCTAGGGCGCAAGCAGGTTGAAGAAGTATTCTAAGCTCTGAATGAGCGACACAAAGCAGCTCTATTAACAGCGCTGTACACCCAAACTTGAAAACGAATTTCTGTCGCTCCTTCAGAGCTAAATAGTCACTACACATTACCTAGCCCGCACGGGCTAGGCTGTAAAGCTGTCAGGGCTTCGCCCCTAAAAAGGGTGCTTTTGGAGTTCGCGCTATCGTTTCTAAGCTCGCTCTTACCAAGGTAGACCACGGGCAGTGTGGACTCTCGATCGATACATGAAAACGACCAGACCGCATATTAGTGGTACCCCGTGAACATGTACTCTTTTTTGCCAGCTCTTATCAGTAGAATCCCCCGTGATTATTGCGGACTTCAATGGCATCTATCCACTCGAGATAGCGTAAACGATGCTCCTGCTTCTCATCTTTATCCTTGGGCAAGGGATACAGAGGCGACCACGCCTCCTGAGAGAGCACACCCGTTCCGTTAAGGCGCGCCACCCACATCAGACCACTTCTCCATTTCCCAGGCACAAAAGTAAACAGGTCGAAGCCTTCCCATACTGTCCGTTCAAGGTCGCTGATTTCTGTGTTTCCCAGTTTCACCTCAGCCATTTGATCAGAGTCATAGATATCATCGAGTTCTTGAAGACGCACAGGATACTTGTTCACCTCGAAGTACTCGTTTTTATCATTCACAGACCAACGGACTGACTGGCTTCCTCCTACGAGAGCGTGCACCTCCAAATAGGAAAAGGGACCGCTAGCGACATCCATCAATGTATCGTCGACGGCATTCTCAGAGAAAAGGAGCGATTCAAGATCCTCCCTGGGGTATTTGGCTAGGGCCTGGTTTGCAGTCACCGACTCCCATTTAATATCACCAAGCGTGATAGTAAATTCGTGGTTAGCGAGTTTCACCCTTCCCTCTTCAACCCAGACACACTGCTTCTCCCCTTCTGCTTCGGTGCAGGCCACATAGTCTCCACTTTGAATATCAGGATCCGACAGCCCCAGGACTAAGGGCCAGTTCGCCCGGTACATCTCTTCACGTTTTTCGGGAGCGACCATTTTGAGACTCACCAAGCGGGAATCCTGGCCTCGATCACTCGTTATCACATCAAAAGGGACGCCCATTTCGACCGCTTGAACATCGATCGCGCCGCACAATCCGATAGCCATTAACGCCATTGCACATACAAACTTAAACATATAACACCCCTAAATAAATTTTATTGGCTGAATAGATATGTAACTTAATAATAAATAATTAAAAATAATAAGTAAACTAATACAAGTGCTATATAGGGTAAACGCCGAGGTCCGGCCAGACCTCGATGTTTACCCTATCCTTTCCAGTCTATCTACTATTGACAATTTGTCTAATTTAGACTATAATTCCATTCGAAATAGACACCCGGAGCTTTCCATGTCCTCCAAAAACATCCACACAGACTCAGCGCTTTTTCAAACGTGGACGCAGCTTGCCAAGGCACTGACGGAATTATTGCATCCAGTGTTGGAAGTGACGCTCTTGGATGGAACGAACTTAGAACTTACTACAAGCTACAACAGTTTAGGCACAAGCCACCAGGACGAGCTGCTTACAGACGATGAACTTCTCCTTGTGCACTCGGGCGCGCGGGAAGCGTCAGCTCCTGCCATGGAAACCCTGAAAGGCGGCCGCCAGGTCAAACGTTGCGTTGTGCCGGTTTACGGCGACGATGGCGCTCTCACTCTTGTCATGCGCGCCCGTTTTGATGCCTCCCTTTTTTTAAACGTACAGCAGCTAATTAGCACTTTGACACACGTTGACTCCGCTAAGGCTCCGGCTGAAGACAGTTGGCAGAAGCGCGTAGATGCAGCTATCGAAAGTTATCTACGCGAGCACCGCACTACCCTTGGGGGTGCGACACGCGAGCATAAACGCGATCTTGTGGCAGCTTTAAATGCGCAAGGACTTTTCGATTACAAAGATGCTGCGAACTACATCGCCGACGCGATGGGCACATCTCGAGCGACAATCTACAACTATCTCAAGTGGGCGACGACATTAAAGCGCGTGCACATCCATCAAGTTGATGCCTTCACAGACAAGCCCTTCGGAGGCAATCCTGCAGGTGTCGTATTGGATGCTAATGAACTAAGCGACGACCTCATGCGCAAGATCACGCGCGAGATGAATCTCTCCGAGACAAGTTTTGTGCTCCCGAGTAGCAAAGCCGATTTCCGCCTGCGCTACTTCACTCCGTCAGGAGACGAAGTCAGTTTCTGCGGGCACTCGACCGTGGGAGCACTGTATATGCTCGCTCACGAAGGGCGTTTTGGGATAGGCGCGGCAGGCCTCTACACCTTCGAGGTCGAGACTGCTTGCGGCATACTTACAATGCGCGTGCGTGTCGACGACGATAGCACCATACGTGTTGGGTTCGACACCCCTAAGATCAACCTCCTACACAGTTCCATCACCCACGAAAAGGCAGCAAATGCCCTGGGCATATCTAAAAATAGCCTCAATACAACACTACCCGTTATGTTCGAGACGACCAATCGTGACCTCTTTGTGGTGGTGAAATCCCTTAATGAGCTCGAGAAGCTGCAGTGCGACCTAAAATCCGCAAGCAAATTCTGTAAAGAGCACGACATCGTCGCCATCTGCCTTTTGACACCCGAGACTTTTGACATCGACAACCACGTTCATGTGAGGGTTTTTGCTCCCGCGGTGGGTATCCCAGAAGATCCATTTACCGGCTCGGTGCTTGGGGGCCTCGCTGCTTACGTCCACTCCCACAGTTTAGTCAAGCTTACCGATGGGCAGATAGGGGTGGAGCAAGGACACTTTATGCAGCGCCCAGGTTCGGTGCAGCTGCATATGACCTATGACAAAGAGAAGGGTTACCACGTGCGTACGTGCGCTCAAGCCGTGCACTTCTTCTCGACCGATATAGACCTAACATCCGAAGATAAAAGGTAATTTTGTGACATCAATAGACCGAAAAGCCGCGTTAGTTGCGGCGCTACAGACGTCGACACCAGTCTTTTTTGCGTATGTGCCGCTGGGGATTGTCTTTGGCATTCTCTGCAATCAGCTAGGGCTTCCCTGGTTTTTAGCACCGATAATGAGCGCCACTACATTCGCTGGTGTGGTGCAATTTACCGCACTATCCTACATACCGCTCGGGCTTTCACCATTGGAATTAGGCATCACTGCCACGCTGATGTGCCTTCGTAACTGCTTCTATGGCTTGTCGTTTTTGGACCGCTACAATGTTTCGCGGTGGAAGAAGAGCTACCTCAGCTTCAGCCTCGTCGACGCCACCTACGCAATTTTAATCAGTGAAGGGCCGCGCTCCGATGTCGACGACACAAGCTACTGCCTCTATTTGAGCGCTCTTATCCATTTCTACTGGGTGTTCGGAACACTTCTTGGCGTCGTCTGTTTACCCGCATCGGTGACCATTCCCGGCCTAGAGTTTGTCCTCGTCGCCCTCTTCATCGTCCTCATTATGGAACAATATAGGAACGTCGGCACAGTCAGACCCTTTGTCATCGCTGGCGCCGGAGCAGCCCTAGCGCTAGCTATCGCTCCCACTCATATGCTATTAGTCACCATCGTACTGTCCGTAGCTGCACTTTACTTAACATACCAACCGGAGGCAGAGCAATGCCCTCAATGACCTACCTAAGCGGCGTCTTGACGATGCTGTTTGCCATCAGTGCCATCACGCGCATGCTTCCGTTTGCATTTGCCAAGCAGCTCATAGCGAATCCACTTATCAGGCACCTTGGAACCCAGCTGCCGGCATGCATCATGTTTGCGCTACTGCTACATCTACTAGGAGATGTGACAACATTCAGCTACCCTTACGCCATCCCCGAAGCCCTTTGTATAGGACTTGTCGTCGCCACACATATGTGGAAGCGTAACACAGCCCTAAGCATTATGGCCGGGACTATTCCCTATGTGCTCATCCAAACGTTTGTGATGTGATAGGGACAACTATGCACGATGTAGCTACCAATACTTCACAGAAGTCCGCTGCGTGGGAAGCATTTAAGACGTCGTGCCCGATTATTTTTTCCAATATCCCCCAAGGTGTGCTGTTCGCGTTTCTATTTATGCAGTTCGGGTATCCCAAGTACCTTGCACCCATCATGAGCCTTGTTGTGTTCGCAGGCATGGTACAATTTATGGCCCTCACCTACATGAGCGCAGGCACGTCCATTATCGAGATTGCTCTCACCGCAACTATGCTAGGGGCACGCAATAGTTTCTACGGGCTGTCATTCTTAGACCGATACCGCTGCTCCTTTTGGAAAAGATGCTATCTCATGTTTGGACTGGTGGATAGCACCTACTCCCTACTCGCATCGCAAGCTCCACGCTCGGACGTCGACGACACCAGCTACTGCTTGTGGCTGACGGCGTTCATCCACCTATACTGGGTTGCTGGCTCACTGCTCGGAGCTCTTTTTCTCCCCACTCACATCACTGTTCCAGGACTGCACTTTGTACTGATAGCCTTTTTCACTGTACTTACCATTGAGCAGGCTTCGAAAATGGAGACACTAAAACCTCTTGGAATCACCGCTGTAGTGGCGCTCGTTGCACACAATGTAGTTCCCCAATATATGGTCCTAAGCTCCATCACTGTCATATGTATAGTGCTCTACTGGGACGCAAAACAAAAATTTCAAACCATTCAAGTCACTTAACAACCACGGAAAAGCAATGACAGATTTCGATAACAAACTCGTCGCCGTCATGAACAAGAGTGCTCCTCCAGGAAAAATCATGAACGCCCTCGCACACATGTGCATCGGCTTTGGAGCTAGCTTAAATGGAGATGACCTCCACCTTATCGATTACGTCGACAGCACAGGAGGGGTTTTGCCACAGATTTCCAAAATGCCTTTCATTATCTTGCGTGCGTCCGGAAGTAAGCTACGTAATTTACGCGTACAAGCCGCTCTTGATGGCATTCCTCACAGTGCGTTTACCCACACTATGACTATCGGATCATGGAAGGAACAACTTGTGGCTACCAAAGAGACGGACGAGTCCGAACTTGTCTACCTAGGTGTAGTATTGTGTGGCCCGAACGACAAGGTAAGCGACATGACCAAAAAATTCTCACTCTGGACATAGGCGAGCACCGTCCCAGACGGTTTCCACCTAAAAAAAATTCACCTACGCAAAAGATGTCCTATCGTACGCGTATGCATGAAAAATAGTACCTTCCTCTTTGCGCCTTAGCGTCTTTGCTCCTTTGCGTTTAAATTCTTCGACTATCCGAACGAATCACTTTTGAATGGAATACGCCTTTACCACTTGTAGTGTCCTACCCACGGTCATGGGTACATCGGATCTTTAACGCAAAGAAGCAAAGAAGATATCTTTTGAAGACAGCTAAAATACTCTAGTGGAATTGTACTGGGATCTTACCGAAAACCGTCGCATCGTCGCCAAAAGGCACTCTATAATTTCTTTTGTGCCTCTGCGTCGTTGCGTTCAATTTATTTCCTGTTTTGCCCCTACCGACGCACACGTACAACTTGTGCTCCGTTCGCCTTAAGGAGCTCTTGAACTCTAATACGCACCAAAGACTGCTCGGAGCCGCCTCCGGTATAGACAACATCTCTCTCAAGGACTTTGGGATCGACAAGGAAAATAGCCTCAAAACCAAAAGAGGGGGTCCCTCCGCATGGGTAGCCCGTTAATTCCAAAATCTCTTCCGGCGTCGCTGGCCGTGGCCGCTCGATTCCCAAAGCCTTACCTACGCGCGAAGTACTTACGCTATGCTCACCTTTCACGATAGCGACAATTAGTCGCCCATCAGCGTCCAACATACACACATTTTTCACGAAATCTTCGGGTGGCGCCTCTACTGCTTTAGCAGCATCAGCCACAGAATGGCATGAAACGTCAAAAGACAAATGCTCGCCTTCTACAGAATGCTCCGATAACCACTGCTTCAGCGTAAATGCATGCCTATCCGAGTGCGCAGTTTTAATCATGTCGCTCACCTTTACTCTAAGTCAGCAGCGATTCTAACCTAAACGCACTTACCCTTCCAACTTCGGACTAATAAACAATGAAATAAATGAAAATTATAATGAATTAAATAACGTAATT
>JAJFMA010000020.1 GCA_021772415.1 Chlamydiota bacterium | reverse complement strand
CCACCTGGATTGTCAAGCAACCTTCACCCAATTTTAGACCCAAAGAGAGTGCATGAAATCTCACGACTGATTGCAACACCTTTAGATTCTCATTAGGCCCGAAGGACCGTCTCATTGTAGCCCCACCCGGGAGGGTGGGGTGAAGCATAGGAAATTCGCGAGGCCTGTAAGGCCGACTCATGGCTTCAGAGATATTTGTGAACCGTAAGTCGCCTTTACGAGAGTGCAATGAAACACAGTGATGTCATTGATAGAGGCCCGAAGAGAGTGTAAAGAAATCGCAGCGACCTTATGTTTAAGTCATAAGCTTTAAGCAACCAATGATATACACTGATAGCGCGAGTCCTCGAGTGCCATGGAGTGCGTGCGCTCCGCGCCGCCTTTTTTGCGTCTACATGTACCTCACAGGCCTATTTTAGTGTTCGTGACTCCTTATTTGGGGATACGAACGATTCCAAAGGGCTTTCTGCCGTACAACGTCGCCAGAATAGCTACCGACATATACTTCTGAAGGCACTTTTCATATCTACGAACTCCACAAAGGCGGCGCGGAGCGCCGCACTCCATGGCCCTCGCTGCGCTCGCGCTATTATCGACCATCTCTGATTATTAGTGTCTTATGTATAGGACGCAAAGTCGCGGCCATTTCTCTACACTCTCGTAAGGCCTCCAAAGATAATTCTGATATTACCCCACCCTTCCGGGTGGGGCTACAATAAGTCGACCCTCCGAGCCTCAGAACCGGACAAGGGCATGTTACTTTTGCAGATGTCCATCGATATGTTAAATTACTGATTATCAATGAGAATATCTTTCCTCACCCTTGTCAAAACACGCCCATGAGGAAAAAAGCTATTTACGATCTTCTCATCTGGGGCATGCTTGCTTGCAAAATGTCGAAAGGCGAGTTTGTGCCTGGGTGGTTCTTCTTTTTGTCTTTCATTTGACAGATTTTTGGTAAAAATACCAAATGCTGTATGAAGTAAAGTAAAGACATTTATTGACTTGAGAGCGATGACAAAGCAAACAAAAGTCTCCTATCTAGACGAGTCGGGTAAGCTCTCGGCATCGTGTAAGCACAAGATCTCGGACGCCGAGCTCATTAAAGGCTACAAGACGATGCTTACCACGCGGCAAGTGGACGATCGTATGATCACGCTGCAGCGCCAGGGAACCATCAGCTTTGCGATGAGCTCCTACGGAGAAGAGGGCTGTGTGGTCGCTAGCGCAGCAGCTCTAGAACTTGGAGACTGGCTGTTTCCTCAATACCGCGAAGACGGCTGCATGTTCTGGCGCGGATATACCATCGAGCAATACGTCCATCACATGTTTTGTAACGCCAAAGACCCCATCTTGGGGCGGCAGATGCCGAACCATTTTGGCTCTCGAGAACTCAACGTCGTGACGGTGTCGTCACCTTTGGCGACACAGATTCCTCAAGCCGCTGGCAGCGCGTATGCGATGAAGATACAAGGCGAAAAGACCTGCGCTCTTTGCTATTTTGGTGAAGGGACCACATCGAAAGGCGACTTCCATGTAGGCCTCAACTTTGCAGCGTTAAAGAAAGCTCCTGTCATCTTCTTTTGCCGCAACAACGGCTTTGCTATCTCCACGCGTGTTGAGGACCAATTTGCATCTAAGGGCATTGCGTCGAAGGGAAAAGCTTATGGAATCGAATCTATTCAGGTGGATGGAAACGACTATTTCGCCGTTCACGAGGTGGTGACTAAGGCAAAAGAAAAGTGTCTTGCAGGCAAAGGCCCCATCCTCATCGAAGCTGTCACCTACAGACTGGGAGCGCACTCGACGTCAGACGACCCCACAGCGTACCGCGACGATGCTGAAGTGGAGAAATGGAAGAAACGCGATCCCGTTCTACGCCTCAAGCGCTATCTAGAGAGTAAGAAGCTTTGGGACGAGAAGAAGGAAAAATCCCATCTTTCCAAGGTCAAAAAAGAAATCGACCTCGCCATTGAAGCAGCTAAAGGCACTCCTGGGCCGGCGTTGGAGACCATCGTCAAAGATGTCTACTTCGAAGTGCCAGAGTCCTTGCAGAAGCAGTATGAAGAACTCGCAACGTTTTTCCCCGAAGGATAGCCCCTATGGCTGAGCGCAACATCATCCAAGCCTTGAACCAAGCCTACCATCTAGCTTTTGCTAGAGATGAGCGCCTTGTGACTTTCGGAGAGGATTGCGGGGGTTTTGGTGGGGTCTTCCGCGTCACGGACGGTTTGCAAAAGGAGTTTGGAGAGGAGCGCTGCTTTGACTCGCCGCTATCGGAACGTGCCATTGTTGGTTTCGGCATTGGAATGGCTATGAAGGGGCTAAAGCCTATCTGTGAGATCCAATTCGCCGACTACATCTTCCCCGCCTACGATCAGATCGTCAACGAGCTCGCAAAAATTCGGTATCGCACAGCGAACCAGTACTCGGCGCCATTGGTCATCCGTACACCTTGCGGCGGGGGTATTCACGGAGGTCACTACCACTCACAGTCTCCGGAGGCGCAGTTCCTGCACACCCCGGGGTTAGTTGTGGCGGCGGTCTCGGATCCGTACGACGCCAAGGGGCTATTTTTGTCTGCAGTTGAGTCAAACGATCCGGTCTTACTTTTCGAGCCCAAGCGTCTATACCGCTCTGTGAAGGCTGAGGTTCCCGATGAGTGGTACACGATACCCTTTGGACAGGCACATGTTGCGCGCCACGGCAGCGACCTCACACTGATCGGCTGGGGCGCTCAGCACCACCAAAATATGGAAGCCGCAGAAAAGGTAAGCAAAGAACACAGCGTAGAAATCGAAGTGCTCAACCTGCGCTCTCTATGCCCTCTAGACCTCGATACAATCGCAACTTCAATACAAAAGACGGGCCGCTGTGTCATTGCCCATGAAGCCCCAAAGACGCAGGGATTCGGAGCCGAGATCGCCGCACAAATTATGGAGCATTGCTTCCTACACCTAGAAGCTCCCGTCCGACGCTGCTGTGGGCTGGACACGCCCTTCCCCCACACTCTAGAACATGAGTATTTACCTGATGCGTACCGCGTCGAGCGTGCTCTTGTCGAGACGCTGACATACTGATTCGGAGAAACTAATGAGCGATATCTTCACCGTTACATTGCCAGACATCGGAGAAGGTGTTGTCGAAGGCGAGGTCACCGCCTGGCTTAAAAACGAAGGTGACAGCCTGGCTCAAGACGAGCCGGTCGTCGAGGTGATGACCGACAAAGCGACAGTGGAGCTTCCTGCGCCGTATCCGGGAACTCTGTCCAAGCAGTACTACAGCGTGGGCGGCGTTGCGATCAAAGACAAGCCACTCTACGACATTGCGTTGAA
>JAJFMA010000190.1 GCA_021772415.1 Chlamydiota bacterium | reverse complement strand
ACAAGTTCTTGCTCCCATCGCTTTGGGTAGAATGCATTGTATCACCTCAATCCTCTAGGGCCACAAGCCGCCCCGATAGGGCTCAGGGTGCTTTTTTGCTTTACCCCACCCTCACGGGTGGGGCTATCATAAGCTGGCCCTGCGGGCCTCATGAGGGAAATGATAGTGTCTTAGATAATTACGTGTTGATCGGGTGACCTAAGATATTAACCTACTTTTTCTTATGATCAAAATACCGAACGTCGAGGCTAAGACGCAAAGAAAAGGAAGTATGTGGGGCGGAAGGAATGAACCACCAAGATGTGGAGGCACAGAGCTTAGATGAGAGCCCTCCGATTCCTGTCTACAGAGGGGGATGTGCACTGGAACTACGTCATAGCGACTTCGAAGCAGCTCCCCCAAGCTTGGGCAACCTGTGTGCTGTCGACGTTGCTATCTGTGCTAAGTCTAAATCTCCGAGCACCAGCAGCAGCATAGTCCATTTCGTCCACAGCGTCCATTTTGTGAAGAACGGCGATGATTAGTGCCCTTACAAGGCTCTCGACATGTTCATAAAATCTTGATCTGCTTCTACATCTCCCTTAATGCTCTTGGTTTATAATTCATCAAGTAGACTGTTTTGTGTCTTTCTTTGAGTAGCAGCGCATCGAAAAATAATCCTAAGGGAGAATATCATGAGTTTAGCTGGAGACAGTGCGGGCTTTGCCCTCATGCAGGTACCAAGCCCCATACGTCAGATGCTAGGAGGCCCTAGCAACAGCGAAATTTCCGAAGTACTGTCTACAGTTAGTACGTGCTCTGTACTGTCTACAGTGGGAAAGACAGTGTCAGTGGCCTCTTTTCTCGGTGCCGTGCTGCCGTCCGTCGTTTTTGCCGTGGACGTATTCATTGAGACCTTGGATGTGCGACTTGCTGTCATAGCACCACTCGTGGCTTTCGCTGTGGGCGGGTCGTTTGCTACCGTTACGGTGGCCTTGGCAATACTTGGTGTCGGAGCGTACGCCGCTGCCAAGGTATGCGACTACATGAAGGACGCATCTTTGGATAGCATCACAAGCAAAACTTGGGGCTATGTCCCTTCAGAGCTTGCATGGGCTAAGGGCTAGCGCTTGTAAACTCTACTCCTCGTAGTCGTCGTGGGGCTTGGAGTTACCGGGACCTTCATCCCTTTTTGTTCACGTAATGTTTGTGCATTTAGAGCTGTCCGTGCCTTGATGGGCTCTTCTTCCTATCCTTTCCTACAATTCCTGGCAAAAAAAGAGAGTCATGAAAAGTAGGAAAAATAGGAAAGGAAAGCTCCGCCGTCTTGAAGATCCGGCACGGAAAAAGTAAGGGGCCTTCTTTACCTCTCTGTGATCTATGTGCTGTGTTCTATCACGCGTATGGTCTGAGATCGCCCTATTTGCTTTATTCCCCGTAGTCGTCGTAGGGCTCGGAGTTACCGGGGCCCTCATCTTTGAGAGAAAGACTGCCAAATTGACCGAGCTCTTTGTAGATTACGTGGGTTTTGGCTTGTAAGGTTCTTAATACGCGCTTTCATTCCTCTTTATGTTTTTCAGTTATAATTTGCGAAAGGGTTTTTGAAAAAAAAGACTTTTGTACTCGACGGCAACCAAATAAACCAAAAGGAGAACACGTTATGAGTATAGTAGGGGAATGCGCGGGTTTTGCTCTGATGCAAGTACCTAGTCCTATTCGTCAGGTGCTTGGAGGTCCTGGTAACCAAGACGTTTCTTGGGCGAATACGAAGGCTAGAGCATGTTGGATGGGATCTGTGATAGGGCAGGCAACAGCTGTGGCTTCTCTAGTAGGGAGCGTCTTTATCTGGCTTGGAGCGGAGGCTATTGGAGGTCCACCAGCGCCTCCTGTTTTTTCCGGTGATTTGAAGATTTACGCAGTGCTAGAACTATTAGCTACTGTTGGAACTGGATTGGCAGTGACCGCAGTTGCACTGAGTCTTTTTTTGGGCAGCAGTGCACTTGTGATTTTTGGAGCTACCTGTTTTCTTGCATCAAGAGCATTTGACTACATGAAGCATGCATCTGTGGACGATATCACAAGCAAAACCTGGGGCTATGTGCCTTCAGAACTTGTGTGGGCCAAGGACTAGCGCTTGTAAACTATATAGAGTGGCCTCTGGCCACTCTACTCGCCGTAGTCGTCGTAGGGCTCGGAGTTACCGGGGCCGTCGTCCTTGAGTGAAAGACTGCCAAATTGACCAAGCTCCTTACGGAAGGCTAGATGTACGCTGCCAATACTACCGTGACGGTTTTTGGCGACAATCACCTCAGCTTGGCCTGGCTTATCGTGCGGGTCGTAATATTCTCGACGATACAAGAATAAAATAACGTCGGCGTCCTGTTCGATAGATCCTGATTCGCGTAAGTCACTCATGATCGGGCGATGTCCGATACGCTCTTCAACCTTACGTGATAGCTGCGATAGACAGACCACAGGGATATTGAGCTCGCGCGCGAGGTTTTTCATCATCCGCGAAATTTCAGAAATCTCACTTTGGCGGGACTCCCCAGAACGTGCCGATCCCGATCCAGACAGAAGTTGCATGTAGTCGACAACGAGCAGTTGGATGTCGTACGCCTCTTTCATGCGGCGTGCGCGTGCGCGTAGTTCATTGATGCCAAGGCCTGCCTGGTCGTCGATGATCACCGTGTGGTCCTTGAGGCGCTCGACAGTTTCGTAAACCTGCTGGTACTCCTGACCACTAAGAGAGCCACGCTTAATTTTATCGGACTCCACCTCTGACTGCGAACAGATGAAACGATGGACAAGCTGGTCGGCGCTCATCTCCAAAGAGAACATACCGACGGCGCAGCCGCCCTTAAGGGCGACATTCTCGGCCATATTGAGGGCTATGGCGGTTTTACCCATGGCGGGACGTCCGGCGATGATGATGAGGTTGGAGCGCCCTAGGCCGTCGATCATGTTGTCGAGGTCGTAAAAATGTGTGGGGATACCAGTGACGCCCGCGTCGTCGGGTCCCCTGTTGGCGTATTCTTCTTGCCGCTGCTCGAGGTCTTCAAGGAACGGGGAACCCGATTCGCTTTTGGCGCCTTCGAGGACTTCGCGTATCGTGACGCCGTCCTTGGAATTTGCCGTTTGCCCGATTTTATAAAAAAGTTGTTGTGCTTCGTCTAGGGCACTGAGCACATCGCCTGGTTCCCCAAAAGCTTCACCTTCGACCCGTTGTGCAGCGTCGATCATCCGACGTAGGAGGGCCTTGTTATGGACGAGTGCAACATATTCTTTAATATGCGCCGATGTGCCTGCGTACTGAGCGAGGGTTGTCAGGTAGGCGATACCTCCAATAGCCTGTAGCTGTCCTTGGCGCTTAAGCTCTTCGGCAATAAGGTGCATGTCTACAGGCTGATCGGTGCGGTAGGCTTCCTGTAAAACGCGGAAAACGAGGCGATGCTCGTTATAGTAAAAATCTCTATCCGATAGCCCCTCGGCGGCGATGTTGAGAGCGTTGATGCTTGTGAGCATACAGCCCAGCACCATCATCTCTGAGTCCTTGGAGTTAGGAGGGCTCTTAATTTTTGTTTGAGGCTCAACCATTGCGACAATAACCAGCTTTTGGAGTGACTAAGACAGCAACGAAGATAGGCTATCGCCTTACCAAAAGTCTAGTCAAACCAGGCTTGTTCAATTCTTGATGCACGCTTTAACTGGCGTTTATCTACGTGCGTTATCATAAGTGCTTAAACAAGAACGCAGTCCGCGTATCTGACGCATGAATGGGAGGGAGCTAGACGTCGTGCCGACTGTACACGTAAAGCTAACCTATTTAAGGAGGTATGAACAGATGAATTATGGAATTCCAAACACACTAAAGGGCCTTTTCAAAGATGTTAAGGAAGTGGGTTGCTTCGCAGC
>JAJFMA010000189.1 GCA_021772415.1 Chlamydiota bacterium | reverse complement strand
CAGGAAGAGGGGCTGCCTCAATCCTGTGTTGCCACGCGAGTCTTCCCTGTTCTGGCAGGTAGAGTTTTTGG
Organism: Chlamydiota bacterium; assembly: GCA_021772415.1. GTDB lineage: Bacteria > Chlamydiota > Chlamydiia > Chlamydiales > JAJFMA01 > JAJFMA01. Next base: position 5,817 of record JAJFMA010000189.1, on the reverse strand, counting down.
TTATGTAAGTGGTTTGTTGATGTGCCTTTGCGAACAGCTGCGGCTATCTTTTGGTTGATCTCAGGGTCAGTAGAGCGAAATCCTAGCTTGTAGTAAAAGGGGTGCGATTCATAGCCCGCCTGGAGCTCCATGCGAAAGTCTACGTCCTGGAATTTTTGCATCACGGCTTGGATAAGGTGGTAACCGATGGACTTGTACCTACCATCCGACTTGTTGTAGAGACCAAGTAGTTCGATCTTGCTATCAACGCTTTCTTCGCTTCCGTACTCGGCGTCAGACGGCATGTGTGCTAAGTGCACTGGACAACCAAATTCTCCGCTGTCTAACTGCTCATATTTTAACACCTGAGCAAATCCCAAGTGTTTTCCAGTATCAGTGTTAGCCGTGAAGTGATGGGTATGGTCATCTTCGCAATAGATGACATGTGCATCTACCCACTGCTTCAGGATGATGTCATACGCCTTAAAACGGCAAAATAATTGCTGATTCCCTTCTAGCTTGACCTTGCTCAGGTCCATGGCAGTAAAATCTGTGGGGGCATTGGGATGGTAGAACGTTTCTGCATCGGCACGAGGCGACGAGAGTAAGCGTCTCTTTACGATAATCGTGATGACTGCTACGCAACACAGTGCGACGAGCACCGCTGTAGAAGGACCATATTCTTCGTAATACTCAGCCGTTACTTCTAGAGTATTGCCGATGAGTGTCGATAGGTTGAATGACGTAATTGTATAGTTCATTGTGTAGTATTTTAAAATAAATAGTAATTGACTGTTTTTAATTTATTATTTATTTGAAATTTCATTAATTTCAAATAATGGAGTAACAGACAAGAGAATGTGATTAGTCGCGATTTAATCGTACTTGGGGCGTGGTGGCTCCGTCCATGGCCATTCGTGAAAACGTGCCATTAGAAGGGTGCCTAGGCAGGTAGTTACAAGCACGACAAGTTCGCTGTGCCATCCGTGGATTTCCATGCACACGCCAAAGAGGTCTTCCCATTGGCCTCCAAGTGACTGCCCAATGAGACTCTGGTGGATTTCTGCCCATGCCAACGCATGTACAAGGGCTGTACCGAGCACATAGCGTGACACATAGGCGGCGATACCTACGAGCAGCACCTTGCGGGCATTGCCGTTTTGGCCCAGGTCGCGATAGCCGCTACCTAAAAAAGCGAGGTACCCAAGCGCGCCAGTGGCTCCGGCCAACATTCCATCGAAGGTTGCTACCGCAGTCTGACTTAATAAAAGCACTGTGCCTGCGCCAAGCCTAGAGTTCTCCACCATAGGGATGTTCTCGAGGGTGTGGAGTGTTTCGATAAAGCTATCGCGAGTGAGTACGGTGGCTACAAATTGCCCCCAGACAGCAAATGAACTGGTGCCAATCGAAGTTGCAACGCTTTTTGCTAATTCCGCCTTAAACATTTTATAAAAAACCCGTTAGTTAATAGTGTACAATAAATAAAAACATCTTTTCGGTCAATAAGAACCTGTCATTATAAATACGATCATTATTAAAGAGTTGACTTGCAAATGCTTGTATTATATTATTTGTATGGTATTACTATTTAAATATTACTATATTACAGAAAAGGTTTAGTGATGAGACAGGTCTTATTTTATTGGTTTTTAGTTATCTCGTTTATGCTCAATGCCCCTCATCTTACTGCTGACCAGGAGGAGTTTTTCATACCAAAGGGCACGCAGCTCAGTGAAGAGGCGCGCTCAGCTATTGATAGGTTGGGCCAGGACATAGGGGATGGTACTCTTAGCGACTACTCCGTTTCGGTTAGTGAAAGCAATGATGGCTATAGAGTCGTTTTTAGCGACGAGGAGCTTGCGGAGGGCTTGGAGCTTGCCAGCTGGTCGCAGTTCGTCGATGCCTTGACAACGGCAGTGTACGTAGACGCTCAAGATCCAAATGCCGCCGTGGCACGTCGGGGCTTAGAGCTAGGGAGGTTTCTTAGTGTAAATTCGCTAGGTGTTGACAGCGCGAAGATAGACCGCCTGCTTGAAATTAGTAGCTTACGCGCTATGGGACTGTTAGAGCGTCATTTCCGTGACTATCCCGAATTCAAGAAGTGGGCGATTAAAAACAGACTCGGTGAGGCCGCTCTAGAAAGTGACGTACAGTACGTGTGGGTAGATCGTGGGGGTGGAGTTCCTGGTGTTAGAGCTCCCAACGGTTCATGGACCTGGCTGCAAATAAAGAATGAATTTGAAGTAGAAGCCGACGGGTCGATGCCCAAGTATACGCTAGCGGACGACGGTTTTAAGGTAGCTGACGACGCGTACGCTCTAGATATCGTCGGTGGCTATGAAGATACACCCACAACGATCAATTTGGAATTCAGCTCCTTAGGGTCTTCGGCCGAAGGTGTGTATGCGAACAAAATGCTTAAAGATGACCTGATTCCTGAGCTTGAGCAACTTGACAGTTCGAAGGAAGCCTCTAGCGAAAAAGCCGAAAGTGTTGACGGAGAAGAGGATGTTAACAAAGACGAAGGCGTTGACGAAGAGAGGGTTACAGACGATTTTGCGCAAAATCTTGGTGGGGTTGTGTGTCCGTATCCAGATCCTACCTATTTGCAGACCTCTCTGATCGAGCTCATGCAGGTACAACCCTCTGGCAGCGTGGAGGATTTTGCTGCCAACGAGCAGATGCTCGATGACGGCAGTCAGTGGGTTAAGGATGTGTTCGGTAGCTTTTTAGTTTGGGCTAGAGAGAACGGTCTTGAGCTAGGAGGGCAGCTTGGAGCCTTTAGTGTAGAAGAGCTCGAGGGAGGTCACTACAGCGTGAATAGAATGGGGGGTGCTGCCCCTAAAGAGCTTTTGCAACGCTTCGCCGATCATATTGTATTAGTGGAGCAAAGCCACTGTCGTGCTGACGGCTATCACGAAGTGTATAGTATGCTCGACGCCGCTTTGGGCGTTCGGGACAGTATTCTGGGAGCGAAGCAGCTTGCGAGTCTACAGCGCCAACAAGCGGAACAAGCCGATCAGGAGGCTGCTATCACCACGTGGATGTGTGACATTCTGTCTCAATGGAAGGAGCAGCTTGCTGAAATAGATGATGCTTACGACCACGCCTCAGAAATCAAACAGTTTCGACACGGCGGCAACCGAATAGATTGGGACGGCGACGCCTATAGCGATAGCATAAGGCGCTTGGAAGAGCAGCGTGTTGCCTATCAGAAGTACATCATGCAACTGATAGAAAGCTCTCAGAATGCTCTTTCGAAGTATAATGGCGAGCGCGTTAAATACCTTGGAAATGACTCTGTTGAGGCTGCATTGGATATCCGTTTGTGGGATTCGGGTAAGTCAAATAAGCTTCTTCCTTCGATAAGGATTGGTAGATTACTCACAGCGTTTAATACGATTTTCCCAGAAGACCTTCAGTGCGACACTGACGCGCGTCAAGTGATAGTAGACAGGCTCGTTGAGGCACAGGGCATGGCCGAGTATTTAGAAGTTAACGGCATAAAACTGGCAGCCTTGAGAATCAGAACGCTGACGGATCCCCACAGTGCAAATGCCGTCATATCGGGACTTAACGCAGCGGCAAAGACTGTCGAGAAAGAGGATAGCCTAAGCGACAAGAAGAGGTTAGAGGCGCAATGGCCTGTGTACTTTAATCAAATTCATGTTCCGGTCCTGCAATACCTGTCCGAATTTATCGACCCTACATTAGGTGGTAAATATACGTTCGAAATAGTAACGGGACAAAATGGGACTTCTAAGGCGCAAGTTTACCGGCTGACAACTCCCTACTCGAAAGAAATGCTAAGTGATTTCAAAAAGCTAACGCTTTACTTGCATCCAGATAAGACAAATTATCCGACGAAAGAGTCGCAAGCAGATGCGGATGACGTGTATTTGAATTTCAGCAACGCGCAAGCGTCATTGACGAAGATTCTCAGGATCAAATGATGAGCGGATACAGGAGTGCAAAGCAATAGGTGTGATAGGGCAGCAAGATGTATAGCCCCGGGCGTAGCCCGAGGTGAAGGAAACAAGCATCTTCTGAGCCATCTCCCTCTGCTTCTCATTATTGCCGAGGCTCGGTACACTGAGCCTTAGGGCTCTTTAACCGAAGGTTGCGCTTGTTCTCTAATTTACTGTTTTTAGTGCTGGTGCTACTCATTACCACCATGGGCGAAACCGCTATCGCCGGGGTGGCGCTTGCGCCGTCTCTAGCGTTTGTTTGCGGTGTCGGGGTCTTTGTGCTGGTGCTTGCAGGTATCGCCCTCCAAAATCGACTTTGTCGCAAACGTTGGGATTTTGCTAGCCACACCCTTGTGTTTATCTCCAGCATTGAGTTGGTCGTTGGTGTGGCGCTATTCTACCTAGTATTTGGAGGTCAGCGCCTCTTCGATGGAATTCCCTTAGGTGTGCAGGGCACTGTTAATGCAGTGTTCGCCCTGCTCCTCTATTTCAGCGGCCTTGCTGTCATCTACTGGACGACGTACGACCCCCGCGCAAATGTTGGCGACTCTGTGTCGCAAAAAGAGCACGTGGCCCTTCAGCTACGGTTTATGGCGCCTTTTACAGTCCCTTTCTTGTTTTTTACTTTCCTTGGAGATTTCGCCTCTCTCTTACCTCTAGGCAAAATGTCTCGGATGGTGGGAAGTAGTGCAGAAGGCCTTACAGAGTGGGTGGGCACCTTTGGCATTACAGGACTGTTTCTTGTCGGAATGATGATTTTTCTTCCCTATATCATCACGTCGGTATGGCAGTGCACGCCTATGCCTCCGGGTCCCCTTACAGACCGCTTAAACGCCCTTTGTAGGCGCTTAAAATTTCGACATGCCGGTATGATGACATGGACGGTGATGCGTGAATCGATGACTGCTGCAATCATCGGAGTGGTCTCGCGTTTCCGCTATGTGATGTTTACTCCGGCACTCTTGGAACAGATGTCTCCAGAGTCGGTCGAGGCGGTCCTAGCACACGAAATTGGGCACAGCCAACGTAAGCATCTATTGATCTATCCGTTGGTGATCTTCGGCGCTATGGTGATCCTGGGATTCTATGCAGCACTGCTTGCTCTGCCTATCGATAATTTCTTTGCCTTAAAGCAGCTGTTACATCCTGGTGTGTTTTGGGGCTTAGCACAGCCCCTAGCGATGCTACTGCCCTACGTGCTGATATTGGCACTTTATGCGCGCGTTGTCTTTGGCTTCTTTTCTAGGCAGTTCGAGCGCCAGGCCGACCTACATGTCTACGAGGCGGGGCTGTCTCCACAGGCGATGATCAATGCCCTCGATGACGTTGCCGTCGTTTCAGGAAACATCCACACACAACCCAACTGGCACCACTACAGCATCAAGCAGAGAATAGACTTTTTGCGAGCTACCGAGACCAAACCCTCACTCATCAACAAGCACCACTGGCGCGTGCGTGCCATTGTCGCTGCATACCTTGCTCTGCTAGCGGTGGGAGCTTCCTTGATTCTTGATATCTCCGGAGAAGGCACACCCCGCTGGAAGACGCCAGCGCAGTGGATATCGAGAACCTACCACGATGTTGACACAGCACTGAATGGCTCTATGCGTCAAGAGCTCGCTCTGCGCTACGCCGAAACCTCAGGACTGGGCGAAAGTCCAAGAGCAATTAAGGCGTTGGAGCGCTCCTTGCGTAAGTCTTCAGCGGTGCACTACCCGGGCGTCGTACAGTACTATGCCGCTCAAATGCTCCTCGATGCCGGGGAGCCCAGAGCAAGCGCCCAGATGATGGCAGCAGCGTGGCATGCATTTGATTTTGAGCAGACAGATCCTGGCGCTCAGGATGAATTCGTTCAACTTTCCCAACGTAT
>JAJFMA010000188.1 GCA_021772415.1 Chlamydiota bacterium | reverse complement strand
CAGCCTAAGCGAAAGTGGCGGAATTGGTAGACGCGCTACCTTGAGGGGGTAGTGAGGTTATCCTTGTGGGGGTTCGAGTCCCCCCTTTCGCATTCCTTCTTTCCCATACCACACTCCATCACTACAACGCCCTGTTCTTCCAAGTAGGCTATCGTGTGTTTTCGAGGCTAAGTTTGTAGAAAAAAGTTTGCCAACGAGCCGCAGAGGCCAGATGAGGTTTTTTTTAGCTTTGTTTGTCACAGAGCTTTGGTTAGATAGGTACGGGATTGATCATTGATCTCTGACATAAGATGAAAGAAAAACCAGGGCCTACGGATCGTAGGCCCCTAAGAAGTAAGCTACTCACATGCATTAAGCAGCTGAGAAACCAATTTCACTTGAGCGTCGCGTTGGGTGTTGCCTGTGGCATCTAAGAGCTTACCGGCCGCTACGCTATGTGCCTGAGCGCTCGCTTGAACACGGAGATCGGGAGCGTCACTTTCGGCAGCATCTGCGATGACAATAGCAATGTCAGCACACTCTTGCCCTGTTGCAGCAAGCTTTAACAGATTAGCATACAGTTTGTCTGTTAGCGTGGTGTATGCGTTCACTCCGCACTTGCGTGAGCCGCGCTCACAGCGACGACCCCAGGTGTTATTCACACTACCCGGCTGCACAAGCGTGACATGGACGTTCCACGGCGAGAGCTCACCCGCTAGAGCTTCGCTTAATCCTTCCAAGGCAAACTTGCTGCCAGCATACAGCCCAAGGCCACTGACCGCACGTATTCCCGATGTGCTGCTGATGTTGATGATGTGTCCGCCGCCAGCTTCACGCATATGAGGAAGCACAGCATGTAGCACTCGAAGGACTCCAAAGAAATTGACATCGAACTGCTCTTTAGCTTCGTCGATAGTAGCCTCTTCGACACTAGCAAGCAGGCCGTAGCCGGCGTTATTGATCACAGCGTCGATAGTTCCGTCGGTGGCGATAATTTCGTCGACTACAGCTGATATCGCGTCGTCGTCTGTGACGTTCATCTGGCGGAATTCAATTCCAAGGGTCGTGTCAACGTCATCCGGAACGGTGCGGGAAGCTCCCCAGACGTGCCAGCCACGCTGAGCGAATTCCTTTGCTGTGGCAAGTCCAATGCCTCTAGACGCCCCTGTGACAAGCACGGTCTTGGCTTCCACGGCCCCAAAAGTGGACGCCGTGGCAACAAGAACGGCACCCATTAGCCAAATTTTAAATCGAGTCATAGCTCTTTCCTACTATTTAGCGTTCAAATGGTTGGCAATTTGCTCTTCCATGTGCTCACGCAGCCGCTGCGCAGCTTCGCGTGCCTTGGGATCCTTAGCGAGTTTAGGCAAGCGTACCATCCACAGAGCAAAGACATCATGCGTGATACCTCGGTAGCTTTTACCTGAGCTTGCCATACGGTGCATCAGCTTACTGGGGCGTTGTGAGAGGTATAGCCGAACAAGCTGATACCATTCACTTACCTTATCAGCTTCCAGTTCAGCAGTAAGCTCTTGGGGCATCATTCCTAAGATGCAACGGCGGGCTTCGGACCAATTCCACTGGTCGTAGTAGATTTCGTCTTCTAACAATTTTATAAAAGTGCTGCGGTGCGCCATAGGCAGACCCTCGAGATCATCATAGAGCCCCTCTTCCTCGACAAAGCTGTCGCGAACCTCATCAACCCAGCAATGGAGAAGTCGCCCTTGCTCAAAACTGGACTCCGCAGTCTCGACGTCCTCTAGGCTTATACCTATTTCATGTGTCTCATCGCGGTCCAGACCCGCGATGTAGCGAATGTCGGGATACAGTGTTCCGATAATCACCTCGTCGTAGTCGGAGTCCGAATCTGTCGCCTGGTGCCATAGATCGGCAAAGAGGATATGTCCGTAAGGCATGGAAGCCGAGAGATTTAGGGTGAGTCCTAGGGATAAGATGCTAAATATCAGCATGTAACGTTTCATGGAAGGTCCTCCTTAATGGTCTATGTTTCAGGCAAGAGTACGGATTTATGGATTTCTAACCCGTACCGCTGTAGATGGTACCAATATTGCACATAGGGACCTAATGGAAATTAAGGAGTTGCTACGTGAGAGGATGGATCCTATACGATCCCTATGAGCCGGAGACCCGAGTGGAGGCTGTGGAGATTGCACGTTTTGTCGATGAAGCGGATGCTTCCGGCATCGACATCAGGGTAGTGCACCCTCAAGATTTTGACTTGGAGGTCACAAGCCAAAATTCTAGCAGTGTGGTCGTTCAAGGTGAGGTACTCCCTCTACCTGACTTCCTCATCCCAAGGCTTGGTGCTGCGACGACCTATTTTGCCTTTGTTGTTGTGCGTCGACTCGAGAAACTTGGGGTGTTTTCTCTCAACCCTTGGCATAGCATCGAAGCTGTAAAGGATAAACTCTATACTCAGCAAGTACTTGCTGAGCACAAGCTGCCCTTCGTGAAGACGATACTCCCCAAAATACCAGTAGATATTTCATTAGTGGAAGAGCGCCTCGGCTTCCCTGTCATTGTGAAAACGAACTACGGATCACACGGCACAGGCGTAGTCCTCGCTGAAACCCCCCACCAGCTTCAGGATCTCACTCTCTTTATCCAGTCGAGTAAAAGCTGTTCTAATATCATTCTTCAAGAGTATGTCTCCAAAAGTCATGGCACGGATCTGCGCGTGTTTACTATTGGGGGCAATAGCCTAGCTGCGATGAAACGCACTTCAAAAAATGGCGCTCTTACCGCCAACTATTCAAGAGGTGGAGATATCGAGCCGTTTCCACTATCGGATGAAATTCGGACACTGTCTGGCGAAGTTAGCAGGGTCTTTGACCTCGATGTTGCAGGAATTGATCTGCTCTTCGATGGAGATCACTATAAAATCTGCGAGGTAAATTCATCTCCAGGCTTTCAGGCGATGGAAAAATGCCATGACATCGACATTCCTAAGGCTGTCTACAAATATATTAGAGTGCGCTTGGGACTTGACGAGCGGCGCGACCACGCAGCTTAAGTGTTGGCGGGGCCGAGCCTGAATTCACTTTGCGCTAGTTGCTGTAGCCTAAAGTTTTATTGGTGTGATCTCAACACCCAGGTCTTTGTTGACGACCATCACATGGTTAGAAGGGACAGGCCTCCACGGCTCGTTAGTGAGTTTTTCTGAGGCAATGATTACCGCTTTTGGAGGCCCTTCTGGATCAACGATGTGACACATATCACCCTCGCATTCAAAACGCTCCCCAACGGTATAGTACAAAGACTCCGGTGTGTCGTCGCTGTCAGTATAGCGAGAGATCACGATGGCCTCCCCGTCAGTGACAGCAAAGTTGTAGTGTGACGGCTCGTCTACGCCAACATCTCGGGTCCAGGTGTTCAGCAGATCAATGGTTTTGATCATGGCATCCTTGAGTAGATCAGGGGTGAGGCCCTCAAGGTCTTCTGGAAGCTGATTTAGAAATAGTGCAAAGGCATGCTCAGAGTCTGTAGTGCCTTGAATGAAATTGTACAGATCGTCGCGGAGAGAATCGCGCAGCCTGCGCCTGATTTTAAAAAAGGCTTTGGAGACTCCATTGTGCATCCACATCAAATGCTTGCATTGGAAAGGGTGACAATTAAAATCGCTAACGAAAAGACCCTCTGTGGCAGCTCGAACGTGCGCAAAAATGAGGGGCGAGCGAATACTGTCTGAAATGCGATGTAGGTTGCGATTGCTCCAGGCTGGGGACACACTGGTAAAGATACAAGGGTTCTCATTTAGCTCAGGCGTGTACCAGCCAACACCAAATCCGTCACCATTAAGAGGTTCGCTGCGCTCCATGGACCGAATACTCTGGTTAATAAGCGAGTGCTTCGGATGGATGATAAGGTCGGCAAGAACGACACCTTGCCCTTTATATACTAAAAAACGACACATATTCTCTTTCCTCCATTACTCAGCATGGGTAGCGGACGATTATCTGTCGAGTCCTTGTTCGAATAGTAACCGCGTCGTTTTGACAATATCAGGACCTACATAGGTGCGTGTGAGTTCAGAAAAGCTCTGGGTGTGCATTAAAGTCATCATCAGTTCAGTGTCTTCTTTATTATTATACACGGCGCCTGAAGGGGCGTGATCGCGGCAGAAGGCTTCTCCTCCATAGGCCCATATGTGCTCAAGTATATCGTGACAGCTGCTGCAGCTCTTGTAGTTACGTGCCAATCCATCGTGTTTGAGTATTTTAAGACCAAAACTGGCAACGAAAGCCGCGGGACATTGCGCAGACCCCAGGCGCTCGAGATAGAGACGAAATAGAGCATACAACTGTGGCGCTGTCTTACCTGGTAATTGTGAGTCCAACAGCATTTTTGCCATCGCAGCTCCAGACTCGAATAGGCTGTAATTGTTCCACGACTCGTGGTAACGATGTTTAATGGATACCTCGCGACTGAAGGCTAAATCGCCGCGACCAAACTGATACACGATTTCCGCACAGGTGAGCCCCGTCAGGGGAGCTTTTCGCCGGGGGGAACTTCCTCCCTTGATAAACAGCGCTAGCACGCCTACGTCATGGGTGAAAAGTGTCGCAATCTGGTCGTAGTTGCCATAAGGCACCTGCCGTAGGACGATGCCTTCGGTATGTAGAGGTGTTGCTGTCATAAGTCCATGGGTATAAGCAAGATTGGCACTAATGTCAACGGCGTATCGCAGTACTTCAAAAAAAAGCGTCTGGTCGGTATGATCTGTCTGTGCCCATAAAATATGGCATATCTTTAAGCACCGATAGCTCAATCGGATAGAGTACCCGGCTTCGAACCGGGTGGTTAGAGGTTCGAGTCCTCTTCGGTGCGCATTTTCCACAAAATTGGAAACAACGCATGCACGACGCCCCCATCCGCTTATCCAAACTCATGGCACAAAGAGAAATCTGCTCTCGACGTGAAGCCGACTCCTATATCGAAGCTGGGCTCGTAGAGGTGGATGGCGAGGTGATCTCGGTGTTGGGGACGAAAGTGTCTCCAGATGTGCATATTAAGTTGTTACCCAAAGCGCAGAAACAGCAGCGATCCAAAGTTACAATTTTGCTGAATAAGCCCTTAGGCTACGTGTCCACTCAACCTGAAAAAGGGTACCGCGCAGCTGTTGAGCTTATCACCCCCAGTAAGCAGTTTAGGGGAGATCGCGCACGTGCCTATCATCCTAGCCATTTACGTAAACTTGCTGTCGTAGGTCGCTTAGACATAGACTCTAAGGGACTTCTGGTGTTTACCCAAGACGGCGCTTTAGCGAAACGACTTATCGGCCCCGACACCGAAATGGAAAAAGAGTACATTGTGAGTGTTGAAGGTGATGTAACCCCAAAAGTGATTCAAAAACTGCGATCTGGCCTGCTTCTTGATGGCACACGCCTTAAACCAGCAAAAATCGAAACCCTGGAGTCTGGGCTGCTGCGCATCACCCTTAAGCAGGGCAAAAAGCGCCAAATCCGACGGATGTGTGAGCAGGTTGGATTGGAAGTTGTTAAGCTCAAACGTGTACGCGTCGGCGGAGTGCCTCTTGGGAATCTCCCAGAAGGGCAGTGGCGCTATCTTCGAGCAGATGAAATATTTTAATCTGCTGGACGTCGCCAATAAAAATGTCTAGTGCTACAATGGGTTAGGTGAAAAGAGCGAAATCGCAAACGCATTAACACTGGAGAGAGGCATGGCTCGCAAAACGAAAACTGTCGAATCTGATAAAGGTTACAACATCAACGTCACTGGACGACACGTCCAGGTCACTGACTCAATGAAAGACTACGCGATAGATAAAATCTCTAAAATTGAACGTTTTAGTGATCGCATCATCGATGTCACCGTCACCATGGATATTCAAAAGCTTGACCACCGCGTTGATATCGTGCTGAAAGTGAACCACTGGACGATAAAAAGCTCTGCGACGACGAACCAGATGTATGCTTCTATCGATCAAGCCGTACATAAGTTAGAGCGCCAGCAGCGTCGCTACCGCACGCGTATCCAAGACCACCAGGCCAAAGGTCTCGCTGTGGTGGATATGAACGTTAACGTCTTTCAGCGTCCCGAAGACCTCACCGCTGAAATTAATGATGAAATCGAAGCGGAAAACCGCCGCCAAGAGATCGAGGCATATCGCCCTCATCATATCGTTAGCAAGGAAACACGCCCTCTGAAGACGCTTACTCCTGAAGAAGCCGTAATTAAGATGGAGCTGTCTCGCGATAAGTTCCTGATCTTCCGTAGTGAAGATGATCGGAAACTCAAAGTTATCTACCGCCGTTCAGATGAAAATTACGGGATCATCGAGCCCGAGGCCTAATCTTGGGCACAAGTGACTCTCCTAAAGGACGTGTTCGCTGTTTCATCCGTAAAATATGGGTGCAGGCGACTCCAGAGGAGCTTGTGCGCCAACGTCTGCTGCGTATGATGACAGAGCAAGGGGGCTATCCTGAAGGCACCCTTGCTGTGGAACTCGGCCTTGCAGCACTTCCTCATCTTTCTCAGCAACAGGGACTGCCACAAAGGCGTGCCGATATCCTTGTCTTTGGGCCCATAGGGGCAGTAAGTGGAGAACTACGCCCTCTTTTGCTAGTGGAGTGCAAAGCGGTGCCGCTGCGGCCGAGCGTGATGCAGCAAATTGTTGGCTACAATCGCTACGTGGGCGCGCCCTTCATCGCTCTTGCGAACCAGGATTTTCTTCGTGTCGGCGCCTATGACCCAGACACTGGGGACTATCGTTTTGTTGAGGGCCTCATTCCCTACGCGCAGCTTTTGAAGTCCGCAAAGATAGACTGTCGCCATACTAGCTAACCCTGTGCCTGCACATACCGTTACTCGGTGCTACTCTTCGAGATAGATAGTGCCATCTTTAACGACGACATCAATTACGGTGGCGTCGTCGCCTGGCATATTGATGCATGCGCCTGTTTTAAGATCGAATTGCCACGCATGCCATGGACAGGTCACGCACCCCTCCTTGACATCACCTTCCCCCAGAGGCCCCTCCATATGTGGGCACGCATTGTCTAAAGCATAGATGTCGCCATTTACATTAAAAAGCGCAATTTCTTGCCCTTCACTACCGTAGACGACGATGCCTTTGCCTTCGGGGACATCGGAAACATATGCTAGAAGGATTCTTGCCATGTCAAAACCCGGTTGCCATTCTGCTTGTGAGGTTCAAGGGAGTGTAAAGAAATAGACGTGATGACCTAAACCAGCGTGCCGTAATGCATAAATTCGTTATGCCGTTGTGGTGCCCACATTCCTGTGGGCAATTTACAAGACACTAACGTATAGCACAAGCTGGTGATCCCAGACTCCTCGTTTTTAATAGCGTCCACCTCATGAGGCCTCGCCAAAAGCCCACAGAAATGTGGGCACCACATAATATCAGATGTCCTAGTGTCTATGCGAAAATCTGGCGTCCATATCTCAACACACTGATGTCAGTACGTTGCGCTTTAGCTACGAAATAGGTAGCAACCGGGTCAAAACCCGTGATCTCCCCCAACATTGCCACCGCTACAATGGGAGTAGGTATATGTGCTTACGTGAGGATTGTCCGCAGTCACTGTACACCAGCCTGCAGAAGCCCCAAAGAACTCTCGCAGCTCTTTGTCATCCGAAGATATCACCAGGTGTCCGTAGGGTGCTAAAGTGGCTGTACGCACCAAAGTTTGTGCGTCTTTACGATAGAATGTCAGCGTGATGTTGGCAGAACGTGTGTAGTTGACGGCGGGGGAGCTGTTGATGACCCATAACTGCGCGGCTTTGGCGTCTGCAAAAAAGGGTGCCCAGCGGAAACAACGGGGCTTATTTTCAAGATCTGGGTTGTACGGTTGCAAGTTTGTGCAGATATTACAGGGTAGCCCAGAACTGTTGTGTCCAACATCTAAGCCCATCTTTAGGCGTGTGGGGAGTCGGTCGCCTTGACTAGGATGAGCAAGGATACGTGCACTTACAAATTGTGCGGTGTTGTTTCCAATTTTGCGGTACAAATCAGATAAATTCAGGCGATGCATATGCGACTCTGCCACGGATATAGCGTGCTCGCATGTACCCAGATGCTTCCCTGAATCACTGTAGAACTCCACATCAAGTTCAAAGGGAGCATCTGCGTAAATTGGATAAAAATAGGCTCGAGTAAACATGCCTTCGTCCGCGTAGACAGGCACCATCAGAGCAGCATCGTGCCATCCGTCTTTGGAGGGACTCCAAAAATCGGATTCCCCATGGGCATGGCTGCAGTCGTAATAGCTATGGGTGATGCTCATGGCTCCGCTACGGCGATCTCGGTTGCCGGGAACGAGCCTCGGATACACCCAGGGTAGGCGAAAGGAGAGCTTCATCGTTCCAGGAGAGCCCTTCAAAAAATCGCCTAGTTCAAGCTCTCGCCCCGGCCACAGCACGAAATGTTGATACGGAGGCAGGCGTGGAAGCTCACGTGTGTGGTCAATGTACTCGCCGTCAAGGTTGTAGATGCGCATGTAGATGTACTGCTCTGTGGCCACCTGCGGGCCATTAACCAAAGAAACGAACGCCTCGGTATCTTCGTCGTGATAGATGTTAAAGCCCGATTCAGGGACTTGTACTTGTGCATTGCTGTGATAGTCTGCCTCGTCGTTATAGACCCGTTGAGCCGTATGTACAAAGGTACTGAAGCTGGCGTTGTAGTAATTTAACATCACTGCAGGGAACGGGAATACCAGGTCGACAGAGGAGGTGAACTCGATTTCGATGCTGCCTAGAAACTCAGTGTCTCGCGTATAGCCAGCATCATGAAGGAGATCTCCAATCTCAACCTCATAGGCTTTAGCTTCACATATGGCTTCGGTGCGCTTAGCAATGCTCTCGCCTAACTGTGACCTTAGTGTCACGCTCATTCGTAAATCATCGATTTCTCGCTTCAGCTGCCAATAGCCCAAAAACAGTAAACGTGCCGACACCTTAGGAGCTAGAATAAGGGGAAATAGCGCCGAGGAACGCAAAACTGGGGCCTTCGCTTGCTTGGCTTTAGACGCTTCAGACGCTAAAAGAGTGGATAGGTGGGATTGATAGCTGCGCATAGGCTCCTCAAAGATCTCAGATTCAGGGCGTATTGTACCTCCTAACCAAAAAAATACGCTACCTATGCATGCCAGCTCGAGCTCGGGTGAGAGGAAGAAAATGCACTGGGAGTACGACGGGTTCAGACGGTATA
>JAJFMA010000187.1 GCA_021772415.1 Chlamydiota bacterium | reverse complement strand
GGAGGCGGAAGCCAAAATCTACATATCGACGCCCAAGGGAAGTCCTTTGGTCAGATTCTTTTGGAGCTGCCGCTACAACTTGATGATGCCACACGTGACGTGTGCCTACCCAATTCAGGAGCGCTATCATGACAGAACCTCTCGTTAA
Source organism: Chlamydiota bacterium (assembly GCA_021772415.1). Lineage (GTDB taxonomy): Bacteria > Chlamydiota > Chlamydiia > Chlamydiales > JAJFMA01 > JAJFMA01. Next base: position 9,929 of record JAJFMA010000187.1, on the reverse strand, counting down.
CATCTCAGAGCCCAAGCCAGGTATCACCCTAGTAGAACTCAACCGCCCACAGCAGCGCAATGCCCTCAACCTCGCTATGCTGATCGAGCTACAAGATATCGTCAACAGCCTATCGCATAAATCAGGTCAGCGTGTTCTTATCCTGCACGGCAGTGGCCCCATCTTCTGCGCAGGCCTAGACCTTAAAGAGGCTACAGAGGCTGACAAAGTCCACGACTCCGCAAAGCAAGTTGCAGAAGCTCTAAAGGCGCTATATACCTCGCCACTAATCACCATCGCCGCGGTCCATGGGGCAGCTATAGCCGGCGGCGGAGGCATCATGGCAGCCTGTGACATGGTTGTCGCGGCCGAGGGGACGAAGATAGGCTTTCCAGAGACGCGTCGAGGACTTGTCGCGGCGTTGATTATGACGCTATTAAACCGGCAGCTTGCCGATAGGCATGTCCGCGAACTGCTCTTTGCCGGTGAGCTTGTGAGTGCCGAACGCGCACACCAGATGGGACTCGTTAACCACGTCGTCAGCCCTCATTTACTCATCGAGGACTCGCTAGCATTGGCGCAATCGGTCCTTGAAGGAGCTCCTAACGCTACTGTGCTGAGTAAACAGCTACTCGATGAACTTGCGCCATCTAACCTTGTGGACGATATCGACAAAGCCCTTGCGTTCCACCTGCAAGCACGAGAAGGCGATGAGGCCGCGGAAGGGATATTGGCTTTCACCGAAAAACGCCCCCCCAACTGGTAAGAGAACGAACTTTGGCCTTGGGTCGTTGAAGGCAAACAACAGAATGAACCGCCGACCGCGCCGACACCCGCCGACCACCGCCGACAGGCTCGTCGATCCGATGCGACTACAAATACGATACGGAGTCAGATAGCATGTATCCCCTATCAGAGCAACATCGCTCAGAGCTTGATAAACTCACCTACTACATCCGTGGTTGCGCCTTCAAAGTATCGAAGGAGTTAGGGAACGGATTTTTGGAACGAGTATACGAGAATGCCCTGGCATATGAAATCGCACGAGCTGGGGTAGATGTTCAAAAGCAACGAGAAATCCCGGTCAAATATGATGGCGTGATAATGGGAGTTTACTATCCTGATCTCATCGTGAACAACCAAGTGATCATTGAACTGAAGGTTGTCAGCAAATTAACAGAAACACACGAGGCTCAGTGCCGACACTATCTAAGAGCTACTGGACTCCGTGTGTGCCAGCTAATGAACTTCGGAGCTCCTAAAGTTGAAATCAACCGAGTGGTACATGGATTTTAGCCCTAAGAAGCCCGTCGGCTTATGTAACAAACAACAGAATTAAGCGCCGACCGCGCCGACAAACGCCGACAAACGCCGACAGACTCATCGATCCGAGGCGACTACAAATACAATATGGAGTCCGATAGAATGTATTCCGTACCCGAACAACATCGCGCAGAGCTTGATAAGCTCACCAACTACATTCGAGCTTGTACCTTCAAGGTATCGAAAGGGTTGGGGAATAGATTTTGGCCCTAAGAAGCCCGTCGGCGGGCGTCGGCGGTGGTCGGCGCAGTCGGCGGTTCATTCTGTCGTGTACAAAAGTAGCCTCATGCATGATTATCTGTCTGCGCCTGTCTGCGGTTAATGGTGTGTGGTAAAAAGGAGTCTTTATGCAAATAGTGACTATCAATGGAAACAGTCAGCGGCTCGACGGCGGGTCCATGTTCGGTAACTGCCCCAAAGCGGTATGGCAGCGCTGGACGGAAGTCGACGATCTAAACCGCATAGCGCTTGCGACACGTGCCATGCTTGTCACCACAGACGATGGTCGCCATATTCTATTTGAGACCGGCGTGGGAGCATTCTTCGATCCAAAGATGAAAGATCGCTACGGCGTCGTCGAAGAGGAGCACGTCCTTCTCAATGGATTAAAAGCCCATGGACTGACCGACAGCGATATCGACGCCGTGGTGCTATCCCACATGCACTTCGACCACTGCGGAGGCCTAGTGTCGGCGCATAGTGATGGCGAGCCAAAGCTCCTTTTCCCTAACGCACGCTTCTACGTGGGGCGTGAACATTTTGAACGTGCACAAAAGCCTCATATGCGCGACCGCGCTTCGTTCATCCCTTGGATCAATGACATGCTTGTAGACTCGGGACGCCTAGAGTTGCTAGAAGGAGCTGAACATCCGGACCTGGATTTCGGCGTACATTTCCACTATGTCAGTGGTCACACTCCAGGGCTTATGGTATCGACCCTGGAGCTGGACACCGGCCCTGTCATCTACGTCAGTGACTTAATCCCTGGAGCTCCATGGGTGCACCTCCCCATCGTCATGGGCTACGATCGTTACGCAGAACTCAGCATTGAAGAGAAGAAAGCCCTCTACAAAGACATCGAAGGCAAAAACGCTAAGCTTGTGTTTGCTCACGACCCCATAGTAGCGTCGGCGTCGGTACAGCAAGATGAGCGAGGCCGCTACTTCGCTTCTCCGGTGGATTTAGGTAGCTAGCACAAGCTTCACAGGGCAGTGGTCCGAGCCTATGACATCACTCATAATCTCGCAGCCAGCGACCTGATCACGAAACCCCTCGTTGACACAGTGGTAGTCGATTCTCCATCCAATATTGCGCTCGCGTGCGCGTGTACGGTAGGACCACCACGTGTAGTGGTCTCCTTCCTGAATGAACATACGGAAGGTATCGACAAAACCCTCACCGACAAACTTGTCCATCCATGCGCGCTCCTCCGGGAGATAACCCGGATTTTCTTCGTTGTCCTCGGGGCGCTTGAGGTCGATAGCCTTGTGAGCGATGTTGTAATCACCACATAGAACGACGTTGTGACCCGAATTTTCTAGCTCCTTGCAGCGCTTCAACAGGGCATCGCAGAAAGCTATCTTGTAATCGATACGTCTACCTTTTTCCTGACTGTTAGGAAAATAGGTATTGATGAGCACATAATCTGGGTAATAGAGCAGCTGCACACGTCCCTCGTCATCAAATGCATCGTCTCCCAAGACCTCTACTTGATGCGGTTTCACTTTGCTGTAGGTCATCACTCCAGAATACCCTGGGCGCTTAGCAGGCCTCCAAAAAGGGTGATACCCCTCAACCTCGAGAAGCTCTTTAGGAAACTGCTCGGGCTTACCTTTGATCTCCTGTATGCACAACATATCTGGGTCTGCAGCCGCTAGCCAATCCAAAAAGCCTTTTTTGTGGATGGCGCGGATACCGTTAACATTCCAGCTGATGATGGTCGTCATATGTCTACTTCAATCCATGTTGTGTTTTGTACGCTGCCCAGGAGATTTTAAGTTTAAGGAAGGCGTCGAGATCAGGTGTTAGTAGGAAAGGATTCGTCGCCTTCTCCCAAGCCATCGTAGAGCTCGGGCGGCATCCCACATCGTGTCCTGGCCACACTGTAGTATGGTCTGGGAGGTGCTGGCAAATACGTCGCAGGCTACGAAACTGCTGCTGCGTCGCCTCTTCAGTCACAGTCCCTCCAATTTTCCCTACAAAGAGATGATCCCCAGTAATCGCCACGCCGTACTCTGGCAGATGAAAGACCACATGGTCAGGGCAGTGACCGGGAGTATGCAACACTTCAATCGCAATACTTCCAACGTGTAGAACCTGCCCATCCTGCAACGCAATATCAGGAACGATATCTCCAGCGGCAGAGGCGGCAACTTTAGCTGTCGTCGCCGCAAGGACAGCGGCGTTGCCATTCGTGTGATCGTGATGGCCATGAGTGTTGAGGATATATGCCACGTTGAGTCCTTGTGCTTGAGCGCGATCAAGCAAGAGGTCGGGACGATAGGATGGGTCGACTAAAGCAGCAACGCGCGCGTCTCTATCTGCTATAAGATAGCCAAAGTTGCGGTCGCCTCCTGTCGGAATCTGCTCAAAAATAAATTTCATTATGTGACACCCATAGTCGCTACAAAGGCTCACAGCATAACGGCGATTCCGTCATGAGCCAAGAAAAAAGAACGTTCATAACTGCGACGCCTTACCGTCCGATAACAAATATCTTGGATGAATATGCATAGGGGTATACACTCTCTGTGAATACACAAAATATTGAGCATTATCATGTTGTATACACTTCACCGCTCGCAGAAATTTCTCCTTTTCTGCAGCTTACTCTCTTTTTTTTACGTGCAAACACTGTTAGCTGACACCAAGCTCCCCTTAGTACGCGAACATGCCGCCGGAGACCTTGGGAAACACAAAGCCAACCGGCAGATCATCGCAAAAGTCATGACCGAAGAGCTTGCGCTGCTGCCTAAAGGCGCCAGCGATCGTGAGCGATCTATTGTGATCATGCAGCGGCTGGACAAGATTGCAGCGAAAGCTGTTGATCACGGACTCGACCTAAATGCCTATAGCTATGTCCAGGTGCCGAACACCCCCTATTTACGCTTTGCTGTAGAAGGACTGTGGGATGGAGAAAACAGCAATCTCCCTCTAACGCTTGTCATCTATGCGTGGCCTCCAAAAAGGTACGCACAGTATTGCGGTGGCTGCTGTCCCGACAACTGCCGCTATCATTCGAATATTCACGGTCATCCTATTCTATGCGCTTCAACGGTACTTCAGGGTAGTATCGTCGAAGAGAATTTTCAGTGCGTAAAAAACGATCCTTTCAAGGCCGTACGTAAGGTCAAGGCGGAGGTCCATCGCAAGGGGCATGTGTCGGTCGATGACAACAGCGATCCTTACGTCCATCGTATGACCTGTGGCGATCCGGGGAGCCAAGCCGCCATCACGCTGCATGCCTACGGTGCGAAGTCCTTCGACGAAGTCTTCCGTATTTTTAGGAAGACACTGGATCAAGACTCGTATTTGCACGTGCTGCAACCAGACGGCACCTATCAAAAGCAGCTTTGGTAGCACCCTTCTCATACTGTGGCATCCCCAGCAGCTTACAAAAACTCACCACACAGCCCACCGAGCACACAGAGAAGAGTGTGAGGTACATGGGATCTAAGGCATGTGTCCCTGTTTAATCAGGAAATAGCAGGAAATGAGGAATAGGAAGAAAGAGCTATTTTCTCTGATCTATCCTCTCTTCCTGCTAAATCTTCAGGCAGGAGCCTTCCCTTGCACTTGGTGCATGACACCAGTCAACCTTCGGAATCACCACCGAATCTAGAGAGATAGGACACAAAGAGGCATTGGGTGTCTTTGTCGAAGCAGGTGAAGCCGAAATACCACTCCAGCCCCTTCTCTGTGGGCTCTGTGGTCTCGGTGGTGAAATTTTTAGACGTGACCCCACGTTACATGGAGCGGCGGTATTGGCCCCCGCACTGGTATAGGAGATGGGTGATTTGTCCAAGAGATGCGTACTTCACCGTTTCCATAAGCTCGGCGAAGATATTGCCGCCAGAAAGGGCCACGCGCCTTAGCGACTCAAGAGCTTCTGTGTTCGTGTCCCCAGCCCTTTCAATGAACGCCTCAACACGTGCTATCTGGCTCTGCTTTTCTTCTTCGGTCGCGCGAATGACTTCGATGTGTTCGTAGTCGGGCTGACCTTCGTCGGACATATAGGTATTTACACCAATGAGAGGAAGCTCGCCGGAAGACTTCTGCATCTCATATTTCATCGATTCCGACTGGATCGCATGTCTCTGATACTGTTTCTCCATGGCTCCGAGAACACCTCCACGGCGTGAGATCGCGTCGAACTCTGCCAGCACGGCCTCCTCTACGAGCTCGGTGAGTGCATCGTAGAAAAATGCTCCCTGCATGGCGTTGTCGCACTTATTCACTCCGTACTCTTTAGTGAGAATAAGCTGTATCGCCATAGCACGTCGCACCGACTCCTCGGTTGGCGTTGTGATAGCTTCGTCATAGGCATTGGTATGGAGGCTATTGCAGTTGTCGTAGATCGCCATCAGCGCTTGCAGCGTGGTGCGGATATCGTTGAATGCAATTTCCTGGGCGTGCAAAGAGCGCCCTGACGTCTGTATGTGGTACTTGAGCTTGCAGCTGCGGTCGTTAGCTCCATATTTGTCGCGTAGTGTCGTCGCCCAGATACGCCGTGCTACGCGTCCTAGAACGGCATATTCAGGATCTAGACCACTACTAAAGAAGAAGGAGAGATTAGGAGCAAAGGCATCGATCGACATCCCTCGAGACAGGTAGTATTCTACGTAGGTGAAACCATTAGCAAGCGTAAGCGCGAGCTGTGTGATGGGGTTGGCGCCTGCTTCTGCGATGTGATAGCCACTCACGCTGACGGAATAGAAATTGCGCACCTGCTTATCGATGAAGTATTCCTGCACATCTCCCATCATCTTCAAAGCAAATTTCGAAGAAAAGATGCATGTGTTCTGCGCTTGCTCTTCCTTCAAAATATCAGCTTGGACGGTACCACGCACGACCTTGAGGACGTTATCGCGGATAGGAAGGTACGCATCAGCACCGATAGCTTTTCGTGACTTCCCTGCTTGTTTCTCCACTTCAAAATCGATCGCAGTATTAAGGAACATCGCGAGTAACATCGGAGCAGGTCCATTGATGGTTAGGCTCACTGATGTCAATGCATCGACAAGATCGAATCCCTTGTACAGTTCCTTCATGTCGTCGAGAGTGGCGATACTCACTCCACTATTCCCTACCTTCCCGTAGATATCTGGGCGTGGAGCGGGGTCCTCTCCGTACAGAGTCACTGAATCGAATGCTGTAGATAGCCGCTTAGCATCGTCATGGCGACACAAGTAATGAAAGCGTTTGTTAGTGCGCTGGGGCGCCCCCTCTCCAGCGAACTGGCGCTTGGGGTCCTCGGCGTCGCTCTTCAAAGGAAAAACCCCTGCTGTGTAAGGAAAGTACCCTGGCAAGTTCTCCAAGCGCATAAATGTGATGATGTCGCCCCAGTCGCGGTATTTGGGCACACAGACTTTAGGTATACGGGTGTCCGAAAGGGAAAGAGTAAACAGGTCGCGCGTGTGCACTTTATCACGCACCCTATACTCAAGAGTATCCTGGCTGTAGTGATCGTGATGATTGGAGAACGCATGCAAAAGCTGCTGTCCCTGCATTCCTACATCATCGAGTGCACGATCTCGCTGCTCCTGCAGCTGGTCCTTCAGCTCACCAGGCTGTTGATCCTCACTGGCACCATCAAGACGATAGGCGGATGAGGCTGCCTCTGCCATGCGAGAGGTTTCCTGTTTGTACGCCCGTACCACATCTGCAATCTCACCAAGGTAGAAAGTGCGCTCAGGTGGAATGATCGTGAATACCTGCTCGTGGGAAATGTCTTGCAGGCGATCTAGGTCCACGCCATCGAGTGCACTCCCGCGATCGCGAAGTAGCATAATAAGGCGTTTGAACAGGCGCGTAACACCAGGGTCATTAAAATCCGAGGCGATCGTCCCGAACACCGGAAAGCTCTCTCTATTCGCGGCTGTCACGTGCTGATCACGGGCTGTGGCGTAGGCGTGGAGGACGTCGTCATAGGCATCAAGAGCCCCCATGCGATCGAACTTGTTGAGGACGACGACATCGGCGTAATCGAGCATGTCGATTTTTTCTAGCTGCGTCGAGGCGCCGTATTCGCTGGTCATCACATACATCGACAGATCAGATAGCTCGACAACGGCGGCGTCTCCTTGCCCGATACCTGTGGTTTCCAGCAGCACAAGATCGAAGCCGCTATGTTTTACGAGTGCCAGAGCGTTTTCAACGATCGATCCTACCTCTGACTCGGCACCGCGAGTAGCTAGCGAACGCAAAAACACACGTCCTCCGTAAACGGAGTTCATGCGTATGCGGTCGCCAAGGAGGGCTCCGCCCGTTTTCTTCTTTGTGGGGTCAAACGCAAGCACGGCAACACGACCGTCACGGGAGCAGTCCAGAAAGCGTGTGATGAGTTCGTCAACAAGCGAACTTTTCCCCGCTCCTCCAGGCCCCGTGATACCTATTACTGGGGGTATGCTATCACGGTCCTTATGTATTGCTTTTTGCAAACTATCTTGACGGTCGGGAGCGAGAGCCTTTTGTTCCAACAAAGTGAGGGCTTTTGCGAGTTCGGCATCTGTCAGGGACTCACCCTTCGTAAGCTTGGCCAGTGCATTATCTAGAGTAGCTAGATCTGCAACATGAGTTTTGGTACGGTCTATAGCATCGCGGATGACTCCGCGTAGACCCAGTTTACGACCATCTTCAGCATGATACAGGCGTGTGATCCCATAGGCATGAAGCTCTTCGATTTCGCTCGGAAGAATAGTTCCCCCGCCGCCACCAAAGATAGCGATATGCTCGCCGCCCTGCGCATTAAGAGCATCCCGCAAGTAGCGGAAAAACTCCATGTGCCCACCCTGATAGGAACTGATACATACACCATCGACATCCTCTTGAACGGCTGCGGTCACGATCTCGTGGACACTGCGGTTGTGTCCAATGTGGATGACTTCACATCCGGCTCTTTGTAAAAGCCTTCGGAATATGTTAATCGCGGCATCGTGCCCATCAAACAGCGATGAAGCTGTCACGACGCGAATCACAGGTGAGCTGTCCATCTCACTCCCACTCTAATATTTGTGCTCCACCCCGCAGAGTAACGCCTACGAAGAATTGACGCAAAGCTCGTTCAAGGGTTGCGGGAACGCCAAAGAACTCCAGTAGTTAGATAAGTATTGACTTATGTTTTAAAATAAAGTAAAATGATCTCGTTAATACATTTCAATAACTAACAACAAACTTAATCACCATTAACTATAGGTAATACATGAATCCTGATCCCACTCTCAACTTTACTGGCCACCGGAACTGGTCCATGCCCATTTACAACAGGCAAGGGGCAAAATTCACCACCGACTCCCTCGAAACTGGTGGCATCAATGTCACCGTTACTCATGACATGATTTTAGACGGCTTGAGGATCTCCTCTTCCGCATATGAGCCATTTCAAGGATGTACATTAAAGGTCTTGAACCATAGAAATGCCGTGGTGTTGAATGCTAGCCACGAAGTCATCGGTGGCATTTTCTCCTCCAGGGAATCTACTAAGTTGGCTGTACAGGGTTCGGAATTGGACGTACACTTCTTCTTTCGCACAGTCAACACCATGTATGCGTAGGCCTAGTGTAGCCACAGATCTTGCTTCATTTCATAAATAGCAGATCCTGAAGAAGAACCACCGAGTCACAGAACCACCGAGTTCGAATGAGAGGAACAAACACGATGTTTGTTCCTCTTTTCCTCCCCTTCCTCTCTTCCTGTTTTATCCGAATTTAACAGGAAGAGAGGAAGGGGAGGAATTGCATTTACCTCATCCGAACTCTATGGCTCTGTCACGACTTTCGACATTATTGTCATAAAACACAGTATGTTAATATCTTATAAATCCGCAGGCAACACGTGATCATCTAAGGAACTCAAACTTCCCTCACGAGGCCCGGAGGGTCATCTTATGTTAGCCCCACCCGTGAGGGTGGGGTAAAGTGGAACATGAAGTTGAGCCCCCTCGGGGCGACTTGTGGCCCCGACTCATGGATCCGGAGAAGAACATACTTCGCATCACTCACGGCATTGGATGAAACGCTCTGTGTCGGTTTAATCCACTGGGGCCACAAGCCGCCCCTAGCGGGGCTCAGGGTGCTTTTTTGCTTTACCCCACCCTCACGGGTGGGGCTAACATAAGATGGCCCTTCGGGCCTCATAAAGGAGCCTTCGGCCATTTCTTTACACACTCGAAGTGCTTAACTACAAGGCCTTAGTGCTCCGCAAGAGTTAATGCGCTAATTTACACCATCTTACGAGCAAAATGTCGAGAGTCGAGTTTGTGCCTCGGTGGTTCTTCTTTTCGTCTTTCATTTGACAGATTTTTGGTAAAAATACCAAATGCTGTATGAAGTAAAGTAAAGACATTTATTGACTTGAGAGCGATGACAAAGCAAACAAAAGTCTCCTATCTAGACGAGTCGGGTAAGCTC
>JAJFMA010000186.1 GCA_021772415.1 Chlamydiota bacterium | reverse complement strand
CGAGGTACGTACAAGAGCCCTTGCGGCCACGGGCAAGGAAAAGAAAGTCCTCGATCACGTCCTCAGTGTCCTTGAGGGCGATGAAATCTCCCCTAAAGGTATAGACGTATTTGATTTGGATGATAGAGTCGTAAGTTGGCTGAACGATGAGGATTCGGGATTCATCGATGAATATGCGGCCGCCATCGATGTAAGGGAAGGCACAGATGCGCAGGACCAAACAGAGGCCGCAACGAAGGGACTAAAGCGGGTGATTCTCGCCTCAGGCGGCGCGAAACCTATATATGAGAAAATGTTACATGTCCTTCAAGGGAATGACGTCCCCGACGGCTTTGACGTCGACACACTCACAGGACGAGTGCTTGCATGGCTGGATAATGAAGACGACGCGCTCATCGACGATTTCCGAGCTGCTACAGTACAGACCGTGGTGGATGTTGACGATAGCGATGCAGTGGTAACGCTTAGCGACACCGACGAAGTGGTAACGCTTAGCGACACCGATGAAGTGGTAGCGCTTGACGACACCGACGAAGTGGTAGCGCTGGACGACACCGACGAAGTGGTCGCGCTTGACGACACCGATGCGGTGGTAACGCTTAGCGACACCGATGATGTGGTCGCGCTTGACGACACCGATGAAGTGGTAGCGCTGGACACGCCACCCTCGCAATCAAAATTCCCTAGCATCCACCCACAACGTCTTGAAGACGCTAAAGGCGCCCTTGGCTGGAAAATCGCACAAATTCAACCACAAATGCGCCCGCCACACCTACAGCACATGCTAGTCACCTTGGATAACCCATCAAACGCACCCGCGGGATTTGATGAATACGTCCAGGAGGATATTTGCCGCTGGCTCGAAGGGGACAACCCAAGATTCGACAGCAAGTATCAGGAGGCTCTCAATGCCGCAAAGATTAGTCGACGTTCCGTCACGTCGACGGCCCGAGGAGCCATCTCTGAGGTAACAACGCAGACACGCACCACGCGTAAAAAAAGGAAACTACTGAACTTTAGCTGGCGTTTGCGCAGGCCTCGCTTACGTTCCAAACGAAAACCGTCACCAGGCGTAAGAAGAACTTCCAAGTTTAGTACGTGGATGCACAAATTATCCAACAGCAGCATAGCAAGATCTTTCCGCAGTCGGCGAGCATCGACAAAGTTCGGAGCAGCACCTCCGCCCTCGTCGATGGATGACTAACTCTTGGGGCCACAAACCGCCCCGATGGGGCTCAGGATGTTTTTTTGCCTTACCCCACCCTTCCGGGTGGGGCTACAATAAGGCGCCCCTTCGGGTCTCAGAATAGGCGCAAAGGTTCTTGATACGCCACGCGTGATACCCGATAATTTTGCGTCCATTGCGTTTTTTTCCCCTGCCCGTGTGCGTGCCCGTGTGCGTGCCCGATTTCTTCGTCTTCTTCTTCCGTTCTTCCCGTTCCTCTTTTCCTGTTCCTTCTTCCCCTTCCCGTCTTTCCCGTGCCCGTGTGCGTGCCCGTGTGCGTGCCCGTGTACGTCCATTATCAAAGGACCAAAAGGACTAAAGGGACCCAAAAGACGAAAAAGGACACACAGCACGCCCTTGATGAGCACGCTCACCCTCGGATCGCAGTACCGACTGCTACGACCTCTTTTTCCAGTCGTAGTCTTTGAATGGGATCTTGTAGAACAGCGAATAGAGCACTGGACATACACCCAGCGTCAACACAGTGGCAAACGCGAGTCCAAAAATAATTGTGTTTGCCATAGGGCGCCAGAATTCTCCGCCCTGCAAGGCCAGTGGTATGAGGCCCATGATAGTAGTTAACGCAGTTGCTAAAATAGGTCTAAGCCGTGTGATGGCCGCGTTCACGATAGCATCTTGGGGCACTACACCCCTTTTACGTTCCCATTCTATGCGATCTATCATCATGAGTGCGTTGTTGACGACGATACCTGCTAAGCTAATAAACCCTAGCATCGCCATAAATCCAAATGGAGACTGTGTGAGAAGCAATCCTGGCGTCACTCCAATCATCATGAGGGGTACTGTCAGCATGATGATGGCAACGGCTCTTATGCTATTAAACTGGGCGATAAGGACAAAAATCAGCAGTCCTGCGGCAATAGGCAGGCCGTCTTTGATAGACTTCTTCGATTCCTTGCTCTTTTCGACTTCTCCACCATAGGACACACTATACCCTCGTGGCCAATCCGATTTCTGGGTCAGTGCGTCAATCTTGGGTTCTATTTCCTTCATCACCTGCGTGGCATAGCGCCCTTCGAGGTCGGCTTTAAGGGTGATGGTACGCTGGGCATCGCGACGTCGGATGTTGCTGGGCTGCCATTCCAAGTGTGTTGTCGCAACTTGTGACAAAGGTAAGTTACGCCTCTCTAAAACGGTAAAAACCTTTAGATCCTCGACGCTACCGAGATCTTTGCGAAAGTCATCCTGGGAGCGTATGACAATAGGAATGACCTCTTCCCCCTCGCGGTACTGTGTGGCTTCGTACCCCGACACCTGTGTCTGCAATGACAGGGCTATATCGAAACTAGTCAGACCTGCGCGTCGGGCCCGATTTTGGTCTACATCGATAGACATTTTTTTCGTCCACTCGCCCCAGTCGTCGTGAAGGTGGGAGATACCCGCGACGCTGTCTATTTCCTCGAAGACCTGGTCACGCAGCTGATACAACGTGTCAATATCTTCACCGGAGATACGTACTTGGATGGGATTCCCCACAGCGGGCCCATTTTCCAGGCGGCGCACCGAGTAGCGGGCGTCGGGAAGGTTGCGGGCGATATAGTCCTTTGTTGCCTCTGAGACGACCTCTACCCCTTCTACTGTGTGGGTATTGATGACAAAGAAGCTGTAGTTGGGATAGGCCTGTTTAGGGCGCAGTGACAGGTACCAACGGGGACCACCCTCACCGACTAAAGTACCAACGGACTCAACTTCGTCCTGCTGTAAAAGAAAACTCTCAATCTTCTGTGCTTGCTCGCTAGTGTAACGGATATCGCTGCCGTAGGGGAGCCACAGGTTAATCACAAACATCTCGCGATCATTGGGCGGAAAGAACATCCTAGGCACGAGTTTAAACCCCGCAACGGACACAAAAAACAATCCCACAATGAGTATCAGTAGCCGTGCACGATAGGTCAGGCTGAGCCTCAGAACCTCGCGATACAGCGGATAGAGCCTATCAATGAAATGTGCTGTGCTCTTCTGTGGCTTCAGGAAGTAGTAACAGAGAAACGGCACTAGCGTCATTGAAAGCACCCACGACGCCAGCAGTGTACTTGTCACCACGATGAAGAGTGAGAGCGTGTACTCTCCTACTCCAGACTGCGCCAAAAGTATGGGTAGGAACGCAAAAATTGTAGTGAGTGAAGACACAAGCAGCGGTATACGCAGCTCACGCGTCACAGTTTTAATGACATCTAGGCGTTCTCTACCCTTAGAAATTCCCACAAAGATGGCTTCGCTTACGACAACGCCATTATCAACAAGAATTCCCAGTGCAATTATCAAAGCTGCGATCGAGATACGCTGCAGAGATATGTCAAAGTACGGCATCACCAAGATACATGCTAGCATCGCCGTAGGCACAAGTGTGCCCACAATGAGGCCGTTACGAATCCCCGTGAACAAAAACATAACCGCTAGTACGAATGCGATAGCCTCGAGTAGACTCATCGTAAAATTGACGATGCCTCTATGAACGAATTTCGGTTGGTAGACGAGAGTGTTTATCTCCAGACCCACTGGCAATACGCTTTGAAGATCCGCTACATGCTTCTGGACAACATCACCAAGCTCACTGATGTTGAAACCAGGGTCCATGTTGATGGCAATGAAAATTGCGGGCTCACCATTGAAGCGCATCATAGGTAAGGGCGGGTCAATGAAACCACGGTGTACGTTCACGGCATCGGAAAGTCGGACGCCCTCAGCGGCTCCGGGTCGCCTTAAAGACGCATTCTGCAGCTGATCTACCAGCTTGAATTCCCCGCTAGTATCGAGCACGATGCGCTCGTTTCCTACGCGCGCCTCACCGCTTGGGGTGATGACATTCTGGCTTGCCAACCTTTGAGCCAGTAAGAAAGGGGTGTAGCCGTATTCGGCGATACGTGCATTGGAGAACTCGACGTAGATACGCTCTTCCTGCAGCCCATAGAGATTAACCTTTCCAACGGGTTCAAGGTTAAGAAATTCGTTGCGGATATCCATGGCGACGTCTTTCATCTGCCTGTAGCTATAGCCGTCTCCCGTTAGGGCAAGTACGATGCTAAAGACATCCCCAAATTCATCGTTTACAACAGACTCTCGAACCTCTTTGGGAAGACTCGAGCGTGCGTCGCGTACTTTATTGCGTAGCTTGTCCCAAACTTCGGTGACATTTTTGTAGTGGTCGAAGATATCTATCGTCAAAATAGATACACCCGTCATCGATTGCGACTCGATGCGTTTAACTTCTGGCATCTCCCGGATCTTTTTTTCCAATTTGTCAGTGACTAGAGACTCGACACGGTCCGGAGCGGCGCCAGGAAATGGGGTAACAACGACAGCGGTACGCACGGTAAATTTTGGGTCTTCCATTCGCGACATGGTAAAGAAATTCGTAAATCCCCCTACAATGACCAGCAGAAAGATAATCAAGGCGGTGCGATTGTTCTTAACGCACCATTCAGCGGGATTCATAGCTTACCTTTGTCTTTTCCAGCAGTCGGACTTTAGAGCCTTCCTCTAGGTGATGAGCACCTCTACTGACGATGACTTCTCCTGGTTTCAGACCTGCATTCACAACAATCCCCTTAGAAACTAGAGAACCTACCTGCACATTACGTCGAGAGACCGACCCCGTCGCGGGCTGATACACCCAAACAAACTGTTGCTTACCCGATGCGCCCACAACGGCACTTGGAGGTACTGTGGTGCTTATGGAATCCGAATCCGCGAAGTTTATGGTAGCCTCTCCAATCATCCCTGAGCGGATACGCTCATCATATTCCAAAACGCGTAAGACTACGGGATAGGTAGAGGATTTTGTTGTCGTCACACTGATTTCGCTGATGACAGCGCGCAAAGGGCGCTCGGAAGCAGACTGAAAGGACACCGTCGCATCGCCATCGACATGGATCTGTCCAATAAGGGACTCGGGAATTCCGATTTCAAACTCCAGGTCCTTCCCTTGGGTCAGCTTAGCGATTGCTTGTCCGGACTTTATGGTCTGATAGGCCTCGATCGACACCTCGGAAATATAGCCATCCATAGGCGCGTTTAAGGTGCAATAGTCTAGCTGCTTCTGAGCAATCTCTAGTGCTACAGCAGTCACATCATGCTGAGCTTTGGCAGACTTATAGAGAGCTTGGTCTCTGTCTAGCACGCTTTTACTCACATTCTGGGCCTCATACAGACTACGCGTTCTGTCGTAGTCGGCCCATGCGCGCTTTAGACCGGCAAGAGCCTGCTCTAAGCTCGCTTCAAGGCGCCGCCTTTCGAGCTCATAGTCGGCGGTGTCAAGTTGTGCGATGATGTCGCCAGCAGCAACAAATTGACCGACTTTGACGTTTAATTCAGTAACCTCACCATCAACACGAAAGCTAAGAGGAGCTTCGTTAGCAGAGCGTGCGGATCCCGAGAAAACGCGCTCACGCACTATCCCTAGCTCGGGAATGGTATAGGTGTGTACGGGCCTTGGAGGCTTCACTTTAGGTATGTCGTCGCCACCACATGAAACACATAGCAGTAGCAGCAGGGCGCTCACAATTCTCACGACCTGTATCCTCCACATTGGTTATTTTCTGAACACGCTGATGGCCGGTAGCTTCCGCTGCTTTCGTTGGAGTGGTGAAATTGCGCAACAGATCTTTGGTAGGTGAGTAAGTCCTTGTGGTACTGCGTCACCGCAAGGACAGCATTCTCCTCTTGTATTAGAGCCTGCGACTGTGCATCTAAAAGGTCGATGATATTAGCGGAGCCAGCAGCGTAGTTGCTTCTGACGATCTCTAGATTTTTGCGTGCGTAGTCCGCGGCAGCGCGGCTTAAGTGCATTTTCGGATAGGAACTCGCTAAGCTGTATACGCAGCTAATTACACGCGTTTCTACTATCTGTTCAAGGCGTGTGCGCTGGTGACATAGATTCCTTAAAGCTGCCTTGGCCTCGCGCTGACGATGCGTTAATGTACCTCCCTGCAGAATAGGCAGCTCCACAGAGACGAGTGCAGCCCAATCCTCGCCATCACGGGTGCAGGGGGTAACTTTACCTGGATGGCGCTCATGCAGCACATGGTCGTAGTCGAAGACGGCATAAACACGGGGACTATGGCGCTCACGGCACGCCTGCCCAAGAAGAATCCTCTGACCGTCTATTTGGCGCTCTACAGCCTTTAGGGTGGGTTCTCCTTCTAGGGCCATACCTACGCTAAGGGCCTTGAATTCCTCAAGCCTTTGCACGTTATGGACGATCTCTGGGAGGTAGCCGGCGTATGTCGGATCTAAACTTTTGTCTGGGTCAATTTCCTCCGGTAACCAATAGGTTGTCTGTGGCACCCCCAAACTCTGATTCAGTAGTGCTAGAGCTTGACGCATCTGCACTTCTCTATCGTAGATAGCGCTACGCCTTTGTGCCTCTTCCATCTCCCAGCGTAGAACCTCTTCAGGGCCTGAGGTCCCCACACGCACGCGCAGTCTAGCTAGCTCGAGGTTACTGCGGATCAGTTTAAAATTTTCCTGCTCAATGCGGTAGAGACTGCGAGTAGCTAGGTAGTCGAGAAAATACTGACCTGCTCCTTCCATGACATCGAGACCAACGGCTTCTTCATCCCAAAGTTCACTGCAATAGCGTTGCCCTTCTGCGCGGTAGGCGCTTAGAACTGTGTCATCGAAAAGCATCTGCCTTAGCTGAGCACCATATGTGAGGCGTGTATGTGGAAGCAAACCCAAAGTATCTACAACGCGGTCGCGGTCAAGCTGTAGATAGTCCGCTTTAAGTTTGACATGAGGATACATAGCGCCGCGTACCATCTGACGCTGCTCACATGCCTGCACCACTTCCGCACGTTTGATTTTGATGTTTTGATTGTTACACCGCGCCATCGCCATGCTTTGGAACAGAGATAGGGCCCTGCCCACATCTTCGCCGTCATCGACAATAACGTCGGCTTCGAGCATGACGTCAAAGGGAATGTGGACGCCTATACGCTTCGCCACCGTTTTATTGACGACAAGGTAGCGTTCGGGATGAAGAAACACCGATAGTTTTTCCGGAGGCTCCCCGTCAATAATCTGCGCAACACTTAAAGCTAGGCGACGTGCCACTTGTGGGTACAGAGTGACATTCTGCCCAGCAAGAACCCCTCGCTGTACATCAGGAAGTCCGACATACGAAAATGTTGGAATTCCGCGCTCGGCATAGGCGTTTATAAGATGTTGATATTCTACCTCAGACATACCTTCGATAGGCATCATATAGATGGCTTGCACCGCGGGTCCCATCAGCCGCAAGGTTTCCATCGCCGTTTTCTTAGCAGCGATCAGCTCGACTCTAAAGCCGAGTTCGTCAGCAAGACGGACAACACCCGACCTAATGCCCTGCTCGTCAATTGCAATAGCCGATTCGTCGATGACCAGATGCAGCGTGTTAAATCCTAGCATCTTGTGATACAGCTCCAGATCATCACGAAGAGCATTTGGAATTGCAGCAAAAGTGAAATTCGGCACAGTAGTATGTCCAATCTCATTAGCCTCTTCCCAGAAACTTAACTGACCGGAAAAGTATCCGCTTACTACAGGCTTTTGCAGACCACCAGGCCACTGCATAGCCATTTGTGCTATGGGCATGCTAAGCGAGAACACGACATCTATAGAGGGGTCGTCCAAGGCTGCCTTAAGGGAACTCCGAAGGCGAGTAGGCTCCCACTGGACATTGAACTCAGGATCATACCTCCAGGTCACTGATGTCTTGTCTTCGAGAAGAACGTTGAGCTCTTTCTCAATTGTGTCCTGAAGAGCTTGGCTAATGCGCCCAGGCCCCGACTGCAGCACAGCAACCTGGACTTGTCGCGAAGCCTGCGTCGTAGACTGAGCATCTACAACAAGTAAAAGCAATGCGGCCAGTACACTATATAGCACGCGCCAATAACCAGTATCCGTATGCAAATAGCGCCCCTCTTTCCAAATACAAACAGACCCTTGCACCTTCGTTGTTTACCGAAGGCGACAGGGTGCCAAGTTTTTTTTTACACTAATTACTTCCTTTTGGCTAGCCTCCTTTCAGAGAACTCTCCACGGAGATCACAGAGAAGAAAGAAGAGAAAATAGTTGGTTCTCACTCTTTAACTTTCCTCCTCTGTGATTCATTTTTCTGTGTGATAATGACCGAGATAGGACACATTGAAATTTAGGCTAGATGCTGCTAATCTAGGTGATTATCTAAACGATTTAAAGCTAGCGATATAGATCCAATGCCCAACACCCTTGCCCTCCTCCACAGCAAATTCCAGAAGGCAACACTCGAAGCCTTTCCCCAGCTTAGCCAAGACGATCTGGTCGACGACATCGCCCAAAGTACTCAAGATAAGTTCGGTCACTACCAGTTTAACGCAGCGATGAAGCTCGCCAAACCTCTAAAGCGAAAGCCTCGCGACATCGCACAAGCGATCGTCGATAAGGTCGAAGCCGAAGAAAATGGGCAGCCCTGCATCGAAAATCTCGAAATCGCAGGCCCGGGTTTTGTCAATATCACGCTAGACCCAAGCTTCCTCACCGAAAGAGCAAACGCCCTCATTGTGGACCCGCGGCTTGGCATCTCCAAACCCGCTAATCCCAAGAAGGTCATCGTTGAATTCTCGTCGCCTAACACCGCTAAAGAGCTGCATGTTGGGCACCTACGCTCGACAATTATCGGCGACTGCCTAGCGCGGCTCTTTGAGTTTTTAGGCGAGAACGTCGTCCGCCTCAACCACGTTGGGGACTGGGGCACAGCTTTTGGGATGCTTATCGCCTACATCAAAGACGAGCACCCCGGCGTGTTCACAGGAGAAGAAGAAACCGACCTCTCACATCTCGTGACATGGTACAAAGCGAGCAAAAAACGCTTCGACAGCGACGAAGACTTTAAAAGCCGCTCACGCCTCGAAGTCGTCGCCCTGCAAGGTGGTGACACTGACAGCTTGAAAGCGTGGGAGGTCATCTGCGAGATCTCCCGTAAAGCCTATCAGGAGATATATGATCTTCTTGATGTGCACATCGAAGAGCGCGGCGAATCATTCTATAACCCACTACTGCCTGGGATTATTGAAGATTTAGAGAGCAAAGGACTTGTCACTGTGTCCAACGGCGCCAAGTGTGTCTTCGTCGAAGGTTTCAAAAATCGCGATGGGGATCCCTTGCCACTGATGGTGCAGAAGTCCGACGGAGGCTACAACTACGACACGACGGATATGGCAGCCATTCGCCATCGCTGCGAAGAAGAGAAGGCCGACCGGATCATCTACATCACAGACCTTGGGCAAGCGACACACTTTGCAATGGTTTTTAAAGCTGCACAGATGGCCGGCTACTACGACCCCAAAAAGCAAGAGGTCACCCACATCGGCTTTGGACTAGTCCTAGGACCCGACGGCAAGAAGTTTAGTACACGAGCCGGAGAGACCGAAAGACTCATCGACCTGCTCACAACAGCTGTCGATAAGGCCGAGGCTATCATTTCTGAGCGCGATCCCGAAATGCCACAAGACGAGCGCAAGGCCCTTGCCAAAGCACTAGGTATCGGCGCAGTGAAATATGCAGATCTGGCCTCACATCGCGCTAGCGACTACACATTCAGCTACGACAGGATGCTGCGCTTCGATGGCAACACCGCAGCATTTTTGATGTACGCCTACGTCCGTGTTGCCGGCATCAAACGCAAGATTGACATTGATATCGAAGAACTTATCGGCAAAGAAAAAATAGCGCTACAGCATCCCTCAGAGATTGCTCTAGGGCTGCATCTCACGCAGTTTTCCGAAGCTCTCAATACCGTCGCCCATGACCTTATCCCCAATAGGCTCACGGATTACTTGTATGAGCTCGCTAATAAGTTCAATGCCTTCTTCCGCGACTGCCGCGTCGAAGGCACAGAGGAGCAAAGCTCGCGCCTACTGCTCTGTGAGCTGACCGCTCGCACCCTCAAGCAAGGCCTGCATATCCTTGGTATTGAAACCGTCGAAAAGATGTAATCCCGGCCGGTTTTCTCTTTGCACCTCTTCTTCTTTGCGTCTTTGCGTTTCTATCGTGTATGTGAAACGCCGTCTGGCTCATGTAGAGAGCTATCTTGGATATAGCGTTCTGAAGGATGCACGAAACGTCGTCTGGCTCATGTAGAGAGCTATCTTGGATGTAGCGTTCTGAAGGATGCACGAAAAGAAGCGCAAAGACGCAAAGAACAAGAGGCGCAAAGAGGTGTTTCTACCCCTTGCATGTTCTCTATGCTACACCCGCTCAAAAAACTCTACCAACGCAACATCGTGAGACCCGCCCCTTTTTACGGCCCCTTCTATAAGAGCTGACTAAATCGTTAGTCTTTCATGAGGCTCGCAAGGCTATCTCATAATCGCCTTGCCCACCTTTTACTCTTTGCGCCTCTTCTTCTTTGCGTCTTTGCGTTTCTATCGTGTATATAAAACGCCTTCTGGCTTATGTAGAGAGCTATCTTGGATGTAGCGTTCTGAAGGATGCACGAAACGCCTTCTGGCTTATGTAGAGAGCTATTTAGGATGTAGCGTTCTGAAGGATGCACGAAAAGAAACGCAAAGACGCAAAGAACAAGAGGCGCAAAGAGGTGTTCCTCCCCCTTACATGCTCTCTATGCTACACCCGCTCAAAAAAACTCTACCAACGCAACATCGTGAGACCCGCCCCCTTTTACGGCCCCTTCTATAAGAGCTGACTAAATCGTTAGTCTTTCATGAGGCTCGCAAGGCTATCTCATAATCGCCTTGCCCACCTTTTACTCTTTGCGCCTCTTCTTC
>JAJFMA010000185.1 GCA_021772415.1 Chlamydiota bacterium | reverse complement strand
AGAAGGAACTCGTCTTCCTCTCTGGATCCATGAGCCGGGGCCACAAGTCGCCCCGAGAGGGCTCAGAGTGATTATATATCGCACCCCACCCTCACGGGTGGGGCTATCATAAGCTGGCCCTTCGGGCCTCATGAGGGAAATAATAGTGTCTTAGATAATTACGTGTTGATCGGGTGATCTAAGATATTAACCTACTTCTTCTTATGATAAAAATACCAAAAGTCGAGTCTGCAATCCTGTCGTGTGAGTTGAACAAACCCTAGGCATGCGGAACAAATTATGCCTAAGCAGACGTCCGCATCTAGAATCCGAACAATCAATGAAAACACGGAAATAATGGACGGGGATTCTTGTCGAGCTGGCCCCTCCATGGTCTCCATGTTTTCACCTCCATGTCCTCCATGGTGTTTCGAATTTAGAAAGTGCTGAAGGCTAAGACTCAAAATCCCTCACACCCCTTGTCTAGACAGCAATTTTCACGATGATGCCGGATAGCTTAGCCAGTTGAACAGCCATCCCATTCCAATCGGAGGGCTCGTGAGGTGCTCCTTCAAGGAATTTTTGGAAGTCAGTATATCCCGTTCTGCCCCTATACCCGCACTCATCGCGTAGTAGCTTTCTCGCTCGGGCATAGAGCTCTGTTAAACACGCTTTCTGCCTCTCTTTAACTCCGCCAATGGCAGTCACCATTTTTAAGGCTTTGACATAGTTTGACGGATCTACAAGAAGAGATGGTTCAGCAGTATAGCCGTCAAACACCTCTATCCATCGACGAAGGGCCTCTGAATCCTTGGCCCAGATATCATCCATAAAATTATATAACATAAAATTGAACCCGACCAACGGCACAGCTGGGTTGTCTACCAAGTCTCGCAGTCCTACCCTCAGGACATCTTGTGCGAAAATTTTACCGTACTTTCTAAGTCCAATTGCTTTGTAGAACTGTTTAACTTCGGCGTCGGAGAGGTGCGAAAAAGGCGTCGTTTCATCGTCACCCGACCCACCAGAAGCTTCAGGTACAAGCGCGTTGAGATTGCCTTCAATCTTTATAGACTGCTGCGCTCCAAGCCATTTGCAGATATTGGCAATGGGCTCATGGGCCTCTTCCATAAATTCAACCATTGTCCGCAGCTCTTGGTAGACGCTTTCAAGCTGCGAGACCACGAAGAGAGCGCTCCCAAAAGCTCGGGCAATGGTAGATTCCTCCAATAGCTCTCTTTTTTCTGAAGCGTCACGCAGTTTGTCGACGATTCGATGGAGCTCAATGTTTTCATCGCCCCACATGCAAAATTCCACTCCATCTCGGGCGCACTCCGTAAGCAAATCCAGCTGGCGTACTATAGCGGGTAGTTTAACGTGCTCAGATTCATGCGCAACAAGATGCGCATGAAGAAAGTCGCAAGATTCTTGACAGCACTCTTGCGGCGAGCCTTCAGCTACAGACATGGAACTAGCGGCACCACGAACAAGGTCTGAATCTGTAAGGTCTAAGACTGAGCTGCCACCCAACTCTTTCTTTTTTTTAGACGGTGCCCCACTAAACCTCGAGAAGGCCCAAATACCGCTCAATCTGCTCGTTATAGGTCTTCTACCGGTATCCTTTCCCGATGACGATCCAGCCTTCATACCAACGTCATCGAGCACTAAAGCTGGAATATCACTATCCATTCGCGCACCCTATTTTTATATTCTTTATACGACAGTCAACTAACTATATAGACATAAGTAATAGAGTTCAAAGGATTTGCAACCAGCATTAAAAGGGGACCCCCGCGATATTAGCATTTTTGGTCGAACAGGGAGGAAATTAGGACTTCTCTCATCCGATCTCTATAACTCTGTGTCTCGATGGTAATTCTTTAACCGAAACTAAAGAAGACCGAGCGAGGGCACGCACACACCGATCAGGGAAGTCCCCTTGCATTTATGGCGTTGACGCTCTAGAATTACAGACCGAAAACCCATGAATTCACCCAGATTATAGGCCATGGCAGAACTAACTAAAGAAACGATTAAATATTTATCACAGCTAAGCCGCATCCACTGTACGGATGAGGAAGCGGAGTCGCTGCTCAAAGACCTTCGACGTATCTTAGATTATGTCGAGCACCTTAATGAGCTCGACACCGAAGATGTGCCGGCATGCAGTCACGTAATCGCGGGGATGGCAAATGTCATGCGTGAGGATGAAATTGGGGAAACGCTGCCGACCGAGAAATTTTTAGCTAACTCCCCTGAACATGTTGGTGGGATGGTCAAAGTTCCTACGGTCATCCAAAAGGGGAAATCATGAGCAAAGCGATGCACACACAGACGGCGATTGAATTACGCGACAGCTTTGTAAAAGGCGACGCCTCGGCCGAGGAGACCACAAAATATTTCTTTGGGCGTGCCGACGCGCTAAATGAGCAAGTTGGCGCCTTCCTTTCCCTACTACAAGAGCGGGCACTAGAAAAGGCTCGCGCCTTAGACGCCAAGCGCGCTCGCGGGGAGACGCTAGGTAAGCTTGCTGGCGTGCCTATTGCTGTTAAAGACAACATCCTCGTTGAAGGCGAGATCGCCACCTGTGCGTCGAAGTTTCTAACGAACTACCGGGCCGCCTTCGATGCCACCGTCACGCGACTTCTCGAGCAGGAAGATGCCATCATATTGGGTAAGACCAACCTCGATGAGTTTGCGATGGGCTCGTCGACGGAGCACTCGGCACTGATGAAGACATGCAATCCATGGAACACCGCCTATACAGCGGGTGGCTCTTCCGGGGGTTCTGCTGTCGCTGTCGCCGCCCGTTTGTGTCCCTTGAGTTTGGGTAGCGACACTGGCGGCTCCGTCAGGCAGCCCGCAGCACTTTGTGGCATTGTAGGTTACAAGCCCACCTACGGACGCGTATCGCGCTACGGCCTGGTTGCGTTTGGGTCATCACTCGACCAGATTGGACCTTTTGCTACCAACACCCGTGACGCGGCCCTGCTCATGGAAATTTTGGGTCAGCACTGCGACCGCGATTCCACAAGCCTCCCTGGGGGCCCCGAAGACTATTTGACAGGCCTAAACGGAGATATCAAGGGCAGCAAGATTGGGGTGCCGTGGGCCTTCCTCGCCGCCCTTCCTGCGGAGTCGCGTACTGTATTCGAGAAAAATCTCGAAACCCTCAAAGGGCTAGGCGCTGAGATCGTTGATGTCGACCTCACACTTTTTAAGCAGGCTATTGCCGCCTATTACATTCTAGCTCCTGCGGAGGCGTCGACGAACCTTGCGCGCTTCGACGGCATCCGTTATGGGCGCCGCTCAGAGAATGCGAAAACTCTGAATGAACTGTACGATTTTTCCAAGGAAGAGGGATATGGCCCTGAAGTCAAGCGTCGCATCATGCTTGGAACCTTTGTGCTGTCGTCGGGCTACCAGGACGCCTACTACCGCAAGGCGCAGAAAGTGCGTACTCTGGTGATACGTGCCTATGAAGCGGCTTTTGAGAAGTGTGATGTTGTGGCAACGCCCGTAACATCTGGTGGTGCTTTTGAGCTGGGATCTATCACCGATCCACTAAGAGAGTACCTTGAAGACACCTATACGATCCCTGCGAACCTCGCGGGCATTCCGGCGATAAGTGTCCCTGGAGGCTTCACTGCTGACGGCCTTCCCATAGGCATACAGTTTGCAGGCCCACAGAAGGGAGACACGAAAGTCTTCCGCTTTGCGCATGCCTTCGAGCAGGTGCACAGCCCACAACCACCCATTCCAGAACTGGCTAAGTAGGAGCGCGACCACGATGACCATCAAGGAACACCCCGATTGGGAAGCTGTGATTGGCTTGGAGATCCACGTCGAGCTCAACACAAAGAGTAAGCTTTTTAGCCGCGCACCTAACCGCTTTGGTGATGAACCCAACACCAACATCACAGAAGTGTGCACAGGCCAGCCAGGAGCACTGCCAGTCCTTAATAAGGAAGCAGTCCACAAAGCTGTCATGTTCGGCTGCGCCATCGGCGCACAGATAGCTCACGAAAGCAAGTTCGACCGCAAGAGCTATTTCTACCCCGACAACCCGCGCAACTTCCAGATCACGCAGTTCTATGAGCCGATTATCATCGGTGGTAAGGTCGTCGCGGAGATCAATGGAGAAGAGAGAATTTTCGACGTTGAGCACGCCCATCTCGAAGATGACGCAGGCATGACCAAGCATTTTACTGACTTCGCCGGCATCGACTACAATAGGGCTGGAGTGCCTCTACTCGAGATTGTGTCGGAGCCGTGCATGCGCACACCTCAGGAAGCTGCTGCTTATGCGATGGCTGTGCGTAGCATCATGCAATACCTTGGTGCGTCGGACTGCAACATGGAAGAGGGCTCTCTGCGTTTCGATGCCAACGTGTCGGTGCGTAAAAAAGGCGAAACGGGCCTACGCACTAAAACTGAAATTAAAAACATGAACTCCTTCAACTTCATGGAGCTTGCGGTTGCCTCGGAGATACGCCGCCAAATCCGTGAGTACGAGCGCAATCCTGACAAAGACATCGATAAAGTCATTGACCAAGCGACATACCGCTGGGACCTCGCTAGGAAGGAAACAGTGCTGATGCGGCGTAAAGAGTACGCCGACGACTACCGCTACTTCCCTGAGCCGGACCTTGTCCCTATTGTGCTTACAGACGCTTACATCGAAAAAGTACGTTCCGAGCTACCTGAGATGCCCCTGCAGCGCCTTCGCCGCTACGTGAAGGACTTTGGCATTTCTCCGGATTCTGCCTTTATCCTTACGAGCGATAAGCCCTTAGCGAACTACTTTGAAGAGGGGTCTAAGAACTGCGCCAATGCACGCAGCCTGTGTAACTGGATCATCGGTGAGTTTGCAGGCCGCCTAAAAGACACTGGCAAGACACTGATGGATACAGGTATCCCAGCGCTAGAAATTGCTGAGCTTGTCAACGCCATCGAAAAGGGCACCATCACTGGTAAAATCGCCAAAAAAGTCGCTGACGACATGTTCGCCGACCCTACAAAGACCGTGGCAGAGATCGTCGCCTCCAATCCAGACTATCAGCCGATGGATAACAGCGATGAAATCGAAGCGATGGTCAATCAGGTCCTTGGAGAACATCCACAGAGTATTGAAGACTTTAAACAGGGCAAAGACAAGGCCTTTGCATTTTTAGTGGGCCAAGTCATGAAGATGTCACGCGGTAAGGCGTCTCCAAAAGTCGTCAACGAACTTCTCCGCTCCAAAATCGAACAGAGCAACTAGGACCCGGATTGCCACAGTCATAAGACTAACCACCGAGATCACAGAGCACACAGAGAAAAAGGACGAGCATGTAGCTACTGTCCTTTGTGTGTATTTCTGTCGATTCTTGGTCTTGCTTTTAGCACTTCACCTTATTGACCACTGGATCCAATCTTCTGTTCTTTTTCTCTCTGTGATCTCATCCTCCTCTGTGGTGAATTCTTCAGTCTACTCACCCAATATGCTGGCTCACTTCCGTATTAACGCTCCCTTAACATCGCGTTGATCGGCAGTTTATGTGAAGGTGCTATACTTCTTCGTATGGGAGCCACTACAGCTTCTATCTGCGGCTTACTTCTGGAAATGGCTAGAGGAGGGGCGATGCGACACCCAACTCGGTAGGGCGACGTACTCGCGCTGTCTGTTTCCAGAGTTCACTGTCATCATACCTGCGGTGAGGGATACCCCTCGCCGCTTTTTCCGTTATGCTATTTTTTTTTCATCTGCTATCGTCCAGGTACTTTTTGCTACACAAGACAATGCAAGTTAAGGAGGGCATGACATGCCTCAGGTCTGGGAATTAGATAGCAATGGACGCGAAGTGCAAAGGCTCGAACAAGGAAGCAGCGCGGACGAGAGCGGATGGCAAATAGTACCTTGGATACCGCAGATTGGGCGCAAGAAAGTCAACACGACTCCTACCGACTTTGCTCAAGAGGCCTTAAAGGTAGCTCTATGGGCGGCAGTGTTCATTTCAGCTCTTACGGATTTACCGATTTTTATTTTTAGCGGGGCCGTAGGCATGGTTATCCCTCCAAAAGCCGCTAATAAAATCATGAAAGATGTCGTAAAAATTTGGAATGATCTTCCGACCGAGGGCAAGGCCATCGCTGCCTTTGGAACCATTGTCGTGAGTGTTCTAGCAAAGATCCCTATAGCCGCCGGTGTCGGTGGTTTCTATGCGGGATGGCGTGCTCGGCAATACATTGATTCAATGGGGTAGTGTAGACAATACTTCAGCTTTTTTCTCGCATGCTTTAGACTCCTCTACCGATTTGCGGTAATCGAGAGGAGAGACTAATGGCACATGTAGACACTATGTATCGACCTCTTCCTATTGCGCGTACGCCTACAGAGCACGCATTTCTGCGTAAGTTCAAGCACCCTCCGCGTTACGGAGCACATCGCGATCAGATCAGTTTGATCAAAATCATCTCGCAAGTCTTTTGGACCTTGTTAGAAATTGGGTTGTTTATTCTACAACCTAACCTCTTTGCCCTCGGTTTTATTTGCGGTATTGTGTGGGATGAGACATGTCATGCAGCGGTAGAGAAGATCAAGACTGTGTGGAATGAACAGGATTTCCCGACGAAGATACTGATAGGATTGGGAAGTTTGATGGCGCTACCAGCGGTGATTTTAACAAGCTGCTTCTTGGTTGCCGCAGGGATTGGCGGGCGCTGCCACCAAGAACTCAATTTCGATTAATCACGTCTGCGACTGTCGTGGATGGAAAGCGTGAAAGGCATCGGTGAGATGTTTGTGACTGATATGCGTGTATCGGTCCGTGCTGCTGATGCTTGCATGACCAAGCATCTCCTGGATAACCCGCAATTCAGCTCCGTGATCAAGAAGATGTGTAGCAAAAGAGTGTCGTAGGGTATGTGGGGAGATATTTTTACAAATCCCTGCATCGCGGGCGTATCCTTTAAGAGCTCGCCACACATTAGTGCGTTCAAGCCGACGTCCCCGTATGCTAAGGAATAGCGCTTTCTCGTCATCGCTATCGTACTGATCGCGATAGCTGACCAAGTAGGTGTCGATCGCTTCAATAGCCTTACGTCCTATTGGGACGAGACGCTCTTTGCGCCCCTTACCCATCACACGTACGTAGCTGTCGTCGACATCGTTAATATCGAGTCCACAAAGTTCCGATACCCGCAGTCCGCTTCCGTAGAGCACCTCTAGAATCGCCCTGTCACGCATACCGCGCTCGCTAGTGGTATCAGGCTGCATGAGCAGCCTTTCGATTTCACCTCCACTGAGAACTTCAGGAATCAGCTGCCACAGTTTAGGTGAATCCAGAGTAGTAGTGATGTTAGTGGTGATGTAGTCTTCACGCCTCAAAAACCGGAACAGTACCTTGATGGCAATAAGAGCACGACATACTGACGCTGTGGCATAACCCTTGTTGTTAAGGATTTCTAGGTAATCGACGATATGATCACGGATGACACCTGAGAAAGCGCGTACTTTGAGTATTTCCTGTACATACGTCACGAAGCTTGACGCATCACGGCTATAAGCCTCGAGGGTGTGGGGGCTACAGCCCTTTTCTGAGGCGAGGTAGCTCAAAAAATCGTCTAATTCTTCATCCATCATTCATAGACTAGCACAAATATCGGCTGTTGGCATCGCATTCGCACCTTTGTAGGGGTGAAATAAGCCATTGGAGGCGAGCTATGACATCTACTACACGCAAAGACAGTCAAGACCGATGGAGCCGTTCTCGCCCCCGTGTGCCTTCAACACGCAAGGGAAAGGAGCCTCTTGAGCTCGCTCCCATCCCTATGAAACGCAAGCGCTCCAATCGTAATCAGGAGAAGCGTGGATCGTAAGGATCTAATGTTCCAAGTTTCTCAGCAAAAGCCTGGGCGACGGCTGGGTCGGCAAAATCTTCCTCGGTGATGTCGCGTGATAGGCAATATTCTCCGGAAAACCATCCCATGAGATCAGCATCACTGCAGCGCTTAGAACAGAAGGGCCACGTAGGGCCACGCTCGGGTATTGTGTCTCCACATTTGGGGCATACGCTGCTATCTGTCATGGAACTTCCTCAGTATCTGTAACTTGAATCACCTCATCCTCTTCGAGCTGCGCTTC
This sequence comes from Chlamydiota bacterium, assembly GCA_021772415.1. Classification (GTDB taxonomy): domain Bacteria; phylum Chlamydiota; class Chlamydiia; order Chlamydiales; family JAJFMA01; genus JAJFMA01. Next base: position 1,729 of record JAJFMA010000185.1, on the reverse strand, counting down.
TTGTTCCTCTTCAGAGGAGCTTGCATCTTCACCGCCCGCTTCATCAGCGCTTGCCTCTTTATCCCCAGGGGCTTCCCCTTTAAGTTTAGCGGCGATCGTGGTTTGGAGGGTTGTCACCTCCAGGTTTGTGAGCGGCACTTCGGGCACAATGAGAATTTCGGAGGTTTCTAAGAGCTCATAGAAGATAGAGGGCTTTCCTTCATGCTCAGCTTGCTGCCTTTGAATGAGCATTTTGAGACGAACGAGGTAGAGTGCTAGTACAAAGGCTTCCGCATCAGCATTTTCATCAAGGGCTGTGCGTAAGAGCTCTAGAGCTCTCTGCCCTAACTCCTTGCTGTCTTTAACCTTATCGTGACGTGCGGGGATACGTGCCTTCCAAAATGTGGCCTCTTTGTCCCATTCACTACTTTGTCGGTACTCTTCCCATCCTGCGGTGCTGTAGTCACGGCGAGTGTAGGTATTATCTTCTTGAACAAGAAGGGAATAGTACTCTTGTCCCGCTTCAAACGCCTCGTTTGTCACAGCGCAAGAGCGATGCCTTCGGGGGATATGCCAACCTTTCGAGGCCATAGGGCTGCCTTGTGAATTGTATTAAAGAGGCAGTATACGTCATCCGTGAGAAAAATCGAAAGCACCCTGAGCCCTCTTGGGGCGGCTTGTGGCCCCAGAGGATTGAGGTGATACAATGCATTCTACCCAAAGCGATGGGAGAAGGAACTCATCTTCCTCTTTGGATCCATGAGCCGGGGCCACAAATCGCCCCGAGAGGGCTCAGAATGATTATATATCGCCCCCCACCCTCCCGGGTGGGGCTATCATAAGCTGGCCCTTAGGGCCTCATGAGGGAAATGATAGTGTCTTAGATTGTTACGTGTTGATCGGGTGACCTAAGACACTAACCTACTTTTCTTATGATAAAAATGTCGAAACTCGACTCTGCGCTTCGGTGGTAATTTCTATTTCTCCACGCGGCCTATAGGCTATCGAGGTGGCTTAGGAAGCTCCTTCCCAACGGGAATGCGTCTGCTTCTTTCGAGGCATCGCGGCGATGGGCAAACTGTGCCACGATTTTATTTGCGAGCACCTTTCCGAGTTCAACACCCTCTTGGTCAAAGGTGTTGATATCCCAGATAAAGCCTTCGAACGCGACCTTATGTTCGACGTAAGCAAACAGGGCTCCAAGCGCATGTGGAGTAAGTTTCTTTCCAAGAAGAATGTGGCTGGGCCTGTTGCCTGGGAAGACCTTGTTGGGGTTTTCGTGCTTTTGCCCCACTGCTAAAGCAATAGCTTGAGCGAAGAGGTTCGACAGTAGCTTTTCCTGCAGTGTAGTGCCCTGAAAGCTGTGGTCTTCGTTCCACTGCGACTCCTTAAAACCCACAAGCTCAAGAGGAACGGGTAAAGTCCCTTGATGGATAAGCTGATAGAATGAGTGCTGCGCGCTGGTGCCTGGCTCTCCCCATACGATAGGCCCCGTGTCAAAATCCACTGCATTTCCTCGGCGGTCAATGCGTTTGCCGTTGGACTCCATGACCACCTGCTGAATGTGTGCAGGGAAGCGATAGAGGGCCTCGGAATAGGGCACAAAGGCCATATTGGGATAACCTAAGAAATTATGATTCCAGATACTGAGTAGAGCTCCAAGAAGCGGGAGGTTTTCCCCGATATCTGCGCTTAGCGCTGCGCGGTCCATATCGCGTGCACCTTTGAGTAGGTCCATAAGGGCGTCATA